>CAISKH010000263.1 GCA_903885865.1 uncultured Mucilaginibacter sp. | reverse complement strand
TTTTTTTATTAAATTACTCAAAATTTTATTTTTTTACTAAGCAATTCAATACAAATCTGCTAAATTTTAAAATAAGTGAAAAAATCTAAATATGAATGCGATGTAAACAGTTGTTTTATGTGCCAGGCCTGTTTAAAAGAATGGCATCCGGCTATAGCTGCAAATAAAAAGAACTTTAAAGTAAAAAAGGGAGAGGTGATTTTTAATGAAGGCGACCCTGTTAAAGGCATTTATTTTGTTTATGAGGGAAATTTTAAAGTTCATAAAAGATGGGGGCCTGAAAAAGAATTGATCATAAGATTTGCATCAAAAGGATCGCTTTTCGGCCACCGCGGATTAGGTGGTAATAATATTTACCCTATTTCGGCAACAGCCCTAAGCGACGGTATAGTTTGTTATATTGAACTGGATTTTTTTAATACTACGCTAAAGGTGAATGCGGCTTTCACTTATTCCTTAATGATGTTTTTCGCCAGCGAATTGCAGGAGTCGGAAAAAAAGATGAGAAATATGGCACACATGCCGGTAAAAGGCCGCCTGGCTCAGGCGTTGATTACCCTGCAGGATCAATTTGGAACAAAAAATGGAGGCGCTATTGGTATTATACTTTCCCGGCAAGATCTCGCCTCATTTGCAGGCGCAACTTATGAAACCGTATTTAGGGTTATAAATGATTTGATGAGAGAAGGGATCGTTGCGATAAAAGGAAAGGAAATTAATATTATCAACTATGAAAAACTTCACTTATTAACCCAGGATACTAGCCTGTAACTATTAAAGCCCTTGTAACAATTTCTTTCAACTAAAAAGGGACCACGTAATCCGATGGTAAAAAATCAGCCGCGCGGCACCATGACCAGTAACCCAGGCGCAGTATGCCATCGGGTGGGCTTATGTTGCCGTTTTTTTCAACCATGATCGTATTGTCCATCGGGCGGATGATGGATACCTGCTGTAGTTTTGCCGGGATTTTAAAAGGCAGTTCTATGTTTGCTACCGAAGTAGTAAAGTCGCCGGGTACGTTTTTGCCGGTATAAACAACATAAAGTTGCGTAGTGTCTTCTCTTAGCGAGCTCAAGTTCAATAACCTGGTGTTTGCATCAACTTCGGTAAACATATGGGCAGGTATTTTATAAGGCTGTAGGTCCTGTGCCTTCACTTTACTTTGATAATGTCGGATGTAGGGAAGTTTATAGATCAAAAATTTTTGCTCTTCCAGCGTATTGCTAAATGCTGCCCTGAAAAAATGCGTTATCGAGCCTTCATAAGTAGCCTTGCGGTTCTTTTTCCATCTTTCCTCCTCGGATTTTGAGCCTTTCATCTCCTCGAAGTATAGCGTACCTATGTACGTGAGCGTGCCGAAATACTCCGTGTAACCTGTTAATAAATAATGTAAATTATAACCCAATGCCTTATTTTCAATGATCAGGAACTCATCCGAACTTGCCTCGGTGATAGCCCGTGGGATAGCCCCCGCAGTTCTCTCCACCTTAAAATTAATGTTAACCGCATCAGGGTTTAGTAATTTGCATTTATCGGCATTGGCCGAATAGCCCAGCAAACTCTGGGTAATACTTTTTAGCAA
>CAISKH010000262.1 GCA_903885865.1 uncultured Mucilaginibacter sp. | reverse complement strand
TGCATAACCAATATGAAATTGAATTTAAAACGCCCCCTGGCTTTTTTTGACCTGGAAGCAACCGGCATTAATATCGGCGCCGACCGTATAGTTGAATTATCAGTTATTAAACTTCATCCTGACGGCAGTGAAGACGTTAAAACATGGCGCATAAACCCCGAAATGCCTATTCCGCTGGAATCATCCCTGATACATGGTATTTATGATGAGGATATAAAAAATGAGCCCACCTTTAAGGAGGTGGCGCCATTGGCTGCCGACTTTATAACTAATAGTGACCTGGCAGGCTTTAACTCTAATAAATTTGATATACCGATGCTGATGGAGGAGTTTTTACGTGTGGGGGTTTTGTTTGATTTGGATAATCGCCATTTTGTTGACGTACAGAATATTTTTCACCAGATGGAGCAGCGTACGCTAAAAGCCGCCTACCAATTTTACTGCAATAAGGATATAGTTAATGCCCACTCGGCAGAAGCAGATACCCGTGCCACTATGGAAGTTTTGCTGGCCCAGATAGCACGGTACGAAAATAAGGAATGGGAAGATAAAAAGGGAAACAAG
The DNA here is from genome assembly GCA_903885865.1 of uncultured Mucilaginibacter sp. Lineage (GTDB taxonomy): Bacteria > Bacteroidota > Bacteroidia > Sphingobacteriales > Sphingobacteriaceae > Mucilaginibacter. The sequence goes on along the minus strand of CAISKH010000262.1, from coordinate 3,102 downwards.
AGCATACCTGTTGTAAACGACATTGAGGCGCTGCATAAATTTACAAATTTGAACCGCCCTGTTGATTTTGCCGGCCGTCTGGCGTATAATGACAACAACGAAGAAGTGTTTAATTTTGGAAAACATAAAGGCAAAAAAGTTGAAGATGTTTTTAATGTTGAACCCAGCTATTATTCTTGGATGATGCAGGGCGATTTCCCCTTATATACCAAACGTAAACTCGAAGAAATATATAACCGCCTGAATGCTAAAAGACAAGCCGAACGCCAGCAAAAGGCCGCCCAGCCAAAACCTGTATTTGAAGAGGTAGTAAAAGTTGAAGAAGTGGTAAAAAAGGATGCGCCCAAGCCTCCTCAGCATCAAAAGACTTTCAGTAAACCCTACGAAAACAAACCTTTTAAGAAGAAAGAAGAACCTGCCCTGCCCATAAATGAGGATATGTTAAAGCAATTAGCTGATAAGTTTAAGAAGGGGCTGTAGGTTAGTGATTAGAGGTTAGTTAATTAGAGATTAGTTAACCGGACGTTGGAGATATAGGCATATTCACTATTCACTACTCACCCAATCACTCATTGTAAAAAGTTGATATTGCGTTTTAGCCCGTTAAATTTGGTGCGTTTTACTGCAGAGTTTTTGAATACTTTTTGAAAAACATCTTCGGTTATTTCTTTAAGATCGTTGCTGGTGAGGTTTAGCAATTCGGGGTGAGGTGTAAACGCGGGTTCGTCATGCAGTACCGAAAATTTGTTCCAGGGGCATACGTCCTGGCAAATATCGCAGCCGAACATCCAGCCTTCCATTTTACCCTTAAACTCCTGTGGTATTTCTTTTTTTAGTTCGATGGTTAAGTACGATATGCACCTGCTGCCATCAACCACATAAGGGGCCACAATGGCATCGGTAGGGCAGGCATCGATACAGCGCTCGCAAGTTCCGCAATGATCGGCAGTGGGTTCAATATCATATTCCAGTTCAATATCAACTATCAACTCAGCAAGGAAAAAGAAGGAGCCGGTTTTTTGGTTGATGAGGTTAGTGTTTTTGCCTATCCACCCTAATCCCGCTTTTTGCGCCCATGCTTTATCCAATACCGGGGCCGAATCAACAAACGCGCGGCCGCCAACCTCGCCAATTTTTTCGTTTATAATTTGCAGCAATTGTTTCAGTTTCTCCTTAATTACCAGGTGATAATCTTCGCCATAAGCATATTTGGATATTTTTGGTGCCAATGGGTCGGCCTGTATGCTGTCTGTATAATAATTTAGCCCTAATGAAATTACCGATTTGGCACCATCAACCAGTAAACGGGGGTCGAGACGTTTTTCAAAATGATTTTCCATGTAGCGCATTTCCCCGTGCATGCCTTTGTTTAGCCATGCTTCCAGCCTGGGCGCTTCTGTTTCTAAAAACCCGGCTTTGGCAATACCACAAAACAGGAAGCCTAAATTTTTAGCTTCGGTTTTTATTAATTCGCTGTATGCCGACCGGTTTTGCTCCATTATCGCAAAGATAACATAAATAAAAAAACAGGATTTTTTAAAAGATGTTATCTACAATAAAAGCCATGGAAAATACAGATCCCAAAGACGAACAGATCACTAATGATGATAATTCGGTAACCAATAAAGACGGCGATAATGACTTGGAAAAAGGTCAACCCCCCAGCCCCCTAAAGGGGGCGCAAAATGAGCAGCCGGATACTGATGCGGACGATGAAACTTTACCCGAAGAAGAGGAGGATTCATCTAATGTAGGAAAAGGGCCGGCCTGAGAAAATTTGTAATGCACAGTCACAACACTCCCTGAAGAGGAAACTATGGTTTTATTACTCCCCCTTTAGGGGGTTGGGGGGTGAGGGTTTAGAAACTTTGTTTAATACTTTTGCTCAAAGTCTTTGTTGTCCAGTAACCGCTGTCCAGTATCCTTCTTATCGTCATTAACGGATCGTTCGGGTCGCGTTTTTCAGCTAACTGGAAGGCTATTTTAAAGCCGCGTTTATGCAGTTCGGGGAACCCCGACTTATTCCATATCCCAAACGGGTAGGCAAAATAGTCTATTTTTTTACCGGTTATGTCTTCCAGCTTTTTGGTAGGCTTATCAATTTGTATCACCCAGTCGTCTTTCTTCGGGTTGGGGTCGTGTTTGTATTTGCTGGTCATGTGGTGGTCCCAGGTATGGCTGCCAATGATGTTGCCGGCGTCGGATAAGGCTTTAACCTGCTCTTTGGTCATATATCGCGGGCGGCCTAACGATACGGTCATGATAAAATAGACCGCTTTAAAACCATATTTTTTTAACTCTGGCGCCGCAATAGTAAACTGGTCAAGGTCGGTATCATCAAACGTAAGCATAACGGGCTTGCTTGGCAACGCTGCCCCTGTTGTAAGGTAATTATACAACTGATCGGGCAATATGGTGTGGTAACCACTATCGGCCAGCATTTTTATATGTTGTTTAAAAGCAGCTATTGGTATAATATAATCTTTTGCTGTTTTTGAATCGGTGGGTTTCCAGTCGCGTATCTGGTGATAACACAAAACAGGCACCTGTTTGCGCGCCATAATAGCTGCCGGGCCGGGACCGCCGGCAGGAGTGGAGCTACCGTGAAAAGACAGGAATAAACAAAACGATAGTATTGGAATTACTAGTTTAGACATATAGGTGAGAATTATAAAAAGAGTTACGAAAGTTATAAAACTTCGTAACTCTTAAATATGTTTTATTTAGGTTGTAAAACAATTCGTTTGCCTTCTTTGATCGATCTTTTGGCGGCATCTAAAATTTCCATGGCTATCATATTATATTTCAAACCGGCCTGGTCGTTTTCTGATGATATTTTGCCACGCAGTACCGCAGTTAAATAAATCAGCGGATCGTTATTAGGTTCGGCGAGAGCTTTTGGCTTGGTTACCAACCCATAATTTAATTCTTTAAGCCTGAACTGTACGTTTGTACCGTCGAAAGCATGAATAACGCCTCTTTCTCCCCAAACTTCCATATCCTTTAAATTTAATGCCCAGTTCCATGAGGCTTCAATTGAGGCGGTGGCGGTAGCGTATTCAACCAGTATAGTAGCATCATCCTCAACTTTAGGATAAACTA
>CAISKH010000261.1 GCA_903885865.1 uncultured Mucilaginibacter sp. | reverse complement strand
TTAAAAAACTATACCCCCTGTTTTTTAACAGGCTCCGGAATGCTGTTTTTATGTAGTTCTTTATCATGTTAAGCCCCCTCTAAATCTCCCCGGTAGGGGAGACTTTTAATTGGTGCAATTTTAAAGCCCTTCCGCCAACTGGCGGAGTGGGTTGGGTGGGGCTTACACCAAATCCAATCCCACAAAACTCTTATTCAATATCTGGCTGTTATTTACATCGAGCCATTTATCCAGCAGCGTTGCGTAAACATCCCTGAAATCAACCTGGTATTTTAAGTCGCCGTTATCCAACTGCGTCAAATCGGGCGCATCATTAAATATGCCCGCCTTTTTTAGCTTGCCGCCAAACATAAATACATTGTTGGCTGTGCCGTGGTCGGTGCCGTTGCTGGCATTTTGTTCAACACGGCGGCCAAATTCAGAGAACGTCATTACCAATGTATCGTCCAGTTTACCGCTTGCCTTCAGGTCCTTAATAAACGCGGCTACGGCATCGCCATAAATTTTCAGCTGTCTGCCCTGCTGATTTTGCTGACCAACATGGGTATCAAAGCCGCTAAGCGATACATAATATATCCTGGTATCAAGGCCCGAATTAATAAACTTTGAAACTGTTTTTAACTGGTTACCCAAAGGTGTAGTAGGGTAAGTAGCGGTAACATTATAGGTTTTTGATGTTTTTTGAATATAATCAGCCGATGAGTAGGTTTCGATCATTGTTTTATACAGGTAACCTAAATTATCCTCGTTCAAATTGGCATCGCCATGCTCGTGAACCAAATCCTTAAAAAAGGGTTCACGCGTAGTTTGGTATAATTTATTAGGGTCCTGCACGGCTATACCTTTCATCTTAGCGCCTTTCATGGCCAATGATAAAGTATCGTCAACCTCAATGGCTGTATAGGGGTTTTGGCAGGTTTGGCAATTAGAGTCGAGGTATCGGCCAATCCATCCGGTAGTTAAAAACTGGTTGGCATCGCTGCCGGTTTGCCATATATCCATGGAACGGAAATGCGACCTGTCGGGATTTGGATAGCCAACCGAGTTAACAATGCTCATCCAGCCCTGGTCGTAAATTTCTTTCAGCGCCGACAGGTTAGGGTTGAGCCCCTGCATATCATTCAGCGTAATAATATCAGGCTTATTAATAGCGATGGTTTTACGTTTTTGATAGTAAATATCATTACCGTAGGGGATGATGGTATTTAGCCCGTCGTTACCGCCCGAAAGCTGTATGATCACCAGGTTTTTATGGCCGGTAAGGTCGCCTTTTGCCATTGCTTCCAGCGGCTTTAAAAAGGTTGGTATCATAAACGCGCTTGATATAAGCGCTGTGTTTTTTAAAAAATCTCTGCGTTCCATAATCTTAATTATTTATTGAATTATAGAATTATTGATTTTGATTTAATTCCATCACTCAATAATTCAGTAATTCATACCTAACATAGCTGATACTCGGGTGTTGAAACTATTTGTATAATGGTTGATTTAATATCCGTTGTTTTATTTACCTCGTCTATCACTGTTTTATCCAACTGTGGTTCCAGCATAAACTGCGCAATTTGTTCGTGCGAAGTATTGGGTGGAATATCATGTAAAAATTTATCCCAATCGGGTTGTGCTTGTACGCGCTTAATTACATTTAGCTGCTGCTTGCGCTGCCCTGCCAGGTAGGCTTCATCTTCGGGTGTTGCCTTGCCTGTAAAATCAATTAAGCCGGCATTTAATATGGTCGATGGTATCTTCATTCTGTACATCAGCGATGAACTGTCTATCCAGTTTCTGCCGCCGGGCCACCCTGCCACATTTGGCGGACGGAACAACACCTGCCCCAGGGTACGCTGAAACTGCATCAGTACATCGGGGTTTTGGTAACTGATATAAAACTGGCGGTTCAACCCAACCAAAAAATCAACCGGCGATTTTACCAGGTTACCAATGTTTTTATCATCATAAAACCAATCAGACAGGAACACAAATTCCAGCAAAGGCTTTATCTCATAATTTGCTTTGTAAAACACATCAGCCATTTGGTCAATGTGCTTTTCGTCGGGTATGTCATTAACAAAATAACGGTATAGCTTAGTACATAAAAATGTGGCGGTTTGCTTGTTATCGGTTATAATGTCCATAATATCTTCACCGCAATAATTGGCGGTTTTACCCAGGAAAGTTTTTTGCCCAACATCATGCACACGCGGGTTAAAAGTAAAAGTGCCGTCTTTGCCGCTATAGGCCCATCCTGTAAACGCGCGCGCTGATTCTTTAATATCTTGTTCCGTATAATTGCCCCTGCCCAGGGTAAACAGCTCCATCAGTTCGCGGGCAAAATTTTCGTTGGGGTGCCCTTTTTGATTTTGCTGATTATTTAAAAACTGCAGCATGGCCGGGGTTTGCGAAACCTGTAGCAACATGGTTTTAAAGTTATCCAGTGCATGGGTGCGCTCAATATTATTCAACTCCTGCTCATAGTAAGCATTGCCAATATTGCACGAAAAATGATTATGCCAAAATAAGGTCATTTTTTCCCGCAGTTGGGCGTCAGTTTCGCTTAGCTGCTTTAGCCAGGCATCATTAAGCGCGCGTTCCTGTTTATTTCTATCTTCTTGCAGGGCCCTTTTTTCATCATCGGTTTGCGTAGCGGGATGCGGCCGCAGGTCTATATTTTCATTAAGCGCATTGATCAGGTCTATTTTCTCGGACGCCTTAAAAAGTTTTTTTACTGTCTTTTTTATCGACCGGTTTGCCTGGTCGTGCAAATCTTCAAAACGAATGCCGAAGCCTGCCCTGGCATATAAATGTTTTATATGTTTTGAATTATTCTTGCCCCCCAACCCCCTAAAGGGGGAGTTTTTTTCCGGCATTTTTTTATTTTCGTTCATGACATTTTTTCCTTATATTTTATAAACCCAATATCATGTCAATTCATTAGCGTTTAATTTTCGCCCCTTCACCATTACTCCCCCTTTAGGGGGTCGGGGGGCTAACAAAGCTGGTATTCCGGCGATGAAACCAATTCAACAACCATCGCCTTTATATCAGTTGATTGATTGATCGTATTTATTAATGTATTACTTAACTTAGGTTCTAACATAAACTGCGCTATACTTGTTTTATTCAGTTCCTTAGGTATAGCGGTTAAAAATTTATTCCAGTCGGGCTGGGCCTGTACGCGGGTGCTTACGGCTTCCTGCCTGTTATGCATTGTAGCTATAAAAGCCTCATCATCAGGATCGGTTTTACCTGTAAAATCAATTACACCTCCGTTTAATATGGTTGAAGGTATTTTTATGCGGTACATTAATGATGAACTGTCTATCCAGTTCCTGCCACCCGGCCATCCT
>CAISKH010000260.1 GCA_903885865.1 uncultured Mucilaginibacter sp. | reverse complement strand
GGCGAGGTGTTTTTTGATACCAAATGGTTTAACCAGCAGGCTTTAACGCTGGGCATCAGGTACAGTTATTTGCTGGATAATGATATTTTCGGCGGCAGCGGCCGTAACCGTGTTGAGCTCGTTTTGCCGGTGAGCTTTTTTTAATTATCGAATTATTGAGTGAATGAATTATTGATTTTTTCAATTTAGCCTTAATTCAATAACTCAATAATTCATTAATTTAAGAACTAACTATCTCTTCCCGTTAGCTTTTTTCAAAATATTTCTAACCCTTTCAACATTGGTACTATCAAAGGCATATTCATCGCCATAGTTGCTGCCCATTACAATATGGTCATTAATATATTGCATATCGCTTTTTACACGGGTTAACGCGGTTGAATGGATCTCGGTTACACCCGTAAACAAAATCAGGTCGGCAACGTTTATTTCGGTAATGCCGCTGCCTGCCATAATGTTTATTCTTCCGGCGGCTTTTTTAACCAGCTCATTAATAATGCGCGAACCCTCTATAGCCGTACTTCTTCCGCCCGATGTTAAAATGCGTTCAAACCCTATCTCAATAATATCTTCCATAGCCTGGAACAAATTGGCACACATATCAAAAGCCCTGTGAAATGTAACGCCCAGACCCGCCTTTTTAGCTAATTGAACCAGCTGGGTACAGCGTTCTTTGTCAACCGATCCGTCCGCTTTCAATATGCCCGTTGTAATACCGTCGCAGCCTGCATCAATACAATATTTTACATCGGCAAGCATGGTTTTAAATTCAATATCGTTATATAAAAAGTCGCTGCTGCGAGGGCGTATAAGTACGTAAAGTTTAATGTTAAGCAGCTTCCTGGCAACAGTTATTTGCCCGGGCGACGGGGTTGTTCCACCCGCGTACAAATTATCGCATAGCTCAACGCGTATAGCGCCGCCCTCCTGGGCCGCTAAGGCCGAATTAATTGAATTGGCACAAACCTCGAGCGAGATCATAATAAATTAATTAAGCGGGGGCAAATTGATTAAGTAAATATAAATTTATAAACGATGTTTACAATAAGTTTATCTTAATAAAAGCTTTCGCCTTTAATAACCAGGTCATGGCTATTCTTATCACAAACAGCATACGTAAAACCTTTTTGAATAGCATAGGCCCCATATTCGCCACTTTTATTAATCGCTAAAAAACCAACCTGTATTTGTTTCGCTGTTTCGGGTTTCTTTTTAATAATGCGCCTTACCGCTTCCTTGCAGGCATCGCGCGGTGAATAGCCCTGCCGCATTAACTCAACCACCAAAAAACTGCCCGCGTTGCGTATAACCTCTTCACCAACACCGGTTGATGTTGCACCGCCAACCTCATTATCAACATAAAGTCCCGCGCCGATGATCGGGCTGTCGCCAACCCTGCCGCGCAGTTTAAAGGCCATACCACTGGTTGTGCATGCGCCTGATATATTCCCATTCGCGTCAATAGCCAGCATACCAATGGTATCATGATTGTATTTGCCGCCGGGCAAATTTTCAATATTTATTACCGGTTTGTATTTTGCGGTTTTCAACCATTCTTGCCAGGCTTTTTTTGATTCAGGGGTTAAAAGGTCCTCTTTTTTAAAACCCTGCTCCAAAGCAAATTGTAAAGCGCCGTCACCAACCAGCATAACGTGCGGGGTTTTTTCCATCACGAGCCTTGCTACCGATATCGGGTGCGCTATATTTTCTAAAGCGGCAACCGATCCGCAATTCCCTAACTCATCCATTATACAGGCATCCAGTGTTACGTGGCCGTCGCGTTCGGGATAGCCCGCCCTGCCAACGCTGTGGTTATTCAGGTCGGCTTCGGGTATTTTAACGCCTGCCTCAACCGCGTCGAGCGAGCGGCCCCCTTTTTCGAGCGTTTTCCATGCTTCTTTATTGGCCGCCACGCCAAAATCCCAGGTAGAAATTACGATAGGGTAATTTGCCGGCTGAATTTTTAACGCTGATTTTGCAATAGCCGAAGTCGACAGCGCAGTTAACGAAGCGCTAAGTGAGGAGATTTTTATAAACTTGCGTCGGTTGTACATATTGCAATATAAAAAATTACTGCCAAATCAATTTCATGTATTTGGATAATTATAATTAAGCAGGATAGTTTTATATTTATAGCGATGGGTTTTAAACCTGGAGTGTTCGAAAGATCATAAAAAGGGCGGCAATGTGCGATTCCCTCCCAACGGGAGGGTGTAGGGAGGGGTTTAATGAAATGAATTTTCGGCGAATTACCCCTCCCTGCCACTTCACAATCAGCCGCACCCCTCCCGTGGGGAGGGAATTGCTTCGATAAATAAATCTTTCGAACACTCGTAGTTTTAAACCCATCGCTATTTTTTTGGGTTAAAAAAATCATAAATTAGCGCCATGACAACTATAGCCGAAGAATTTTTAGTTGATTCGGAAAATAAGGTTTTTGATACCGGCCACCGCCATATAATTAATAATAATATTGGTAAATATGAGGCTGCCGTAACGCGGGGGTTATCGAAAATTATTAACCTTGATAACGCCAAAAAAAAGGGACACGTTATTAAGTGGAAGGTGATGGAGAACCTGGACAAGATATTGCCCGAGTTTGAGACAAATTTTCAGAAACGCGGTGGTAAGGTAATATGGGCCAATAACGCTGCCGAAGCCAATAAGGAAATACTGAATATTTTACAAAAGGCAGGCGCCAAAACTGTAGTAAAATCAAAATCAATGGTTACCGAGGAGATCGAATTGAACGAGTTCCTGGAACATCATCACATCGAATCGCTAGAAACCGACCTGGGCGAATATATAGTACAACTGCTGGGGCAAAAGCCTTACCATATTGTAACACCTGCCATGCACCTTTCAAAAGAAGATATCGCGCGGTTATTTAACGAACGTTTCGGCACACCCATAGATGCCACACCCGAACAACTTACCCTGAAAGCGCGCGAATTGCTGCGCGAAAAATACGTACGGGCCGATGTTGGCATAACAGGGGCCAACTTTTTAATTGCCGATACCGGCAGCATCGCCGTCAGCGAGAATGAGGGTAACGCGCGTTTAAGCACCACGTTCCCTAAAATACATATCGCTATTGTTGGTATCGAAAAGATCATTCCCTCAATAGCCGACCTCGACCTGTTTTGGCCCATGTTATCAACGCATGGCACGGGGCAAAATCTTACTGTATATAATACCATTTTAAGTGGCCCAAGGCAGGCCCATGAAACCGATGGTCCCGAAGAAATGTACGTAATACTGCTCGATAATGGCCGTACAAGCCTGCTTGCCCAAAAAGACCAGCGGCAGGGGCTGTATTGCATTCGTTGCGGCGCTTGCTTAAATGCCTGCCCGGTATATAAAAACATTGGCGGCCATACTTATAATACGCCGTATAGTGGCCCTATCGGCTCCATAATCACCCCGCATTTGCGCGGTATGGAAGATTTTAAACACCTCAGTTACGCGTCGAGCCTTTGCGGTAAATGCAGCGAGGTTTGCCCGGTAAAAATTGATATTCACAAAATGTTGTTTAGATGTAAAAAGTGGGGGGCATCGACAAATACATCAAAATATTTGAAAGGCGATCAGGAGGCTCCTATGGAGCCAAAACATAGGGTGTGTTTTTCTATAAACAGGTGGCTCCTATGGAGGCTAAACAGGGGTCATGTTCACTTATCTATAGAAGTTTTTATCTGCTAATGCTTTTCCTGCCAAAGCCTTGCGAACGATTTTTCGGCCACAACCGGCATCGCCCTGAAATGGCCCCAAGTTTTTTTGAAGAATTTTTTTAGCAGGCGGTTTTTTGTTTTACCGCTGAAAAAATCCTCCAGTTTACGGCTTAGCATGCCCTTCTTCCACATTTTCCAGCCCCATTTTTCACCACGGGATACCAGCCCCTCTTTAACGGCATCGCGGCGGTTAAGCAACAACATTTTGTGAATATCAATTTTTACCGGGCAAACCTCGCTGCATTTACCGCAAAGGCTCGACGCGTAACTGAGGTGTTTAAAATCTTCCATACCGCGCAAATGCGGGGTGATTATGGAGCCGATAGGGCCACTGTACGGCG
>CAISKH010000259.1 GCA_903885865.1 uncultured Mucilaginibacter sp. | reverse complement strand
AGATAACCGGCAGCAGGTGGTTGAACTGGTGGGCATGTTTCAAAAAGAAGTGGCAGAACGCTGCGCCGCTAAGCCGGGGAGTAAGGAATATGGCATACTCAGTGTATTTTTGCAAGCCTATTATAAAGTGGAATATTTGTTTACGGTAAAAGCGGGGGTGTTTAATCCGCCGCCGAAGGTATTATCAGCTGTAATACGGCTAACGCGTAATGCCGTTGAACATTTAGACTGCGACGAAAAGCTGTTTTGGCAGGTGGTAAAAGCCGGGTTTAACCAGCGGCGTAAAACATTGCGTAATGCTTTATCGTCCTTAATAAATAAAGAAAAAATGACCTATGAGCCATTGCTTGACCTGCGCGCGGAACGGTTGAGCGTGGATGATTTTGTAAAAATAACTAAACAGATTATGGCAAACAGATGAGTTAAAGAGAATCAATTATATAATACATAAGATGAAATCACAATCTGAAAAAATGGAAAGTAAAGATTTTTATGACGATCTGCTTCAATATGTTAAGGATGACGTTGAACAAGGCATAAAGGACTTTGAAGAAGGTAACGTATTTACACACGAAGAAGTAATGAAAGATATTAAAGAGAAATACAGTTTTATTAAGTAAATGAATAACAATAAAATCCTCATCGCCGACGATATCCACCCCATTTTTTTGGAGCAGGCGGAAGCCCTGGGATATGTATGCGATTATCAGCCATTAATAAAACCGGATGACGCAATGAAAATAATAGGCGATTATGTGGGGCTGGTTATACGCTCAAAATTTAATGTTGACCGGCAGGTTATGGATGCCGGTAAAAACCTGCGCTTTGTTTGCCGGGCAGGGGCAGGGATGGATAATATTGATGAGGTTTACGCCAAAGAAAAAAATATAATATTGATCAACGCGTCGGAAGGTAATATGGATGCGGTTGGCGAACATGCCGTTGGTTTATTGTTAGCCCTGATGCACCATTTTACTACCGCCGATGCCGAAATAAGGGCAGGCGAATGGAACCGCGAAGCTAACCGCAGCTATGAACTGAAGGGCAAAACCGTAGGTATAATTGGCTATGGTTTTATGGGTAAAAGCTTTGCCAAAAAATTATTAGGTTTTGAGGTGAATGTTATTGCTTATGATAAATATAAAACAGGTTTTACCGACCAGTATGCCCGCGAGGTAAGCATGGAAGAAATTGTGAAGCACAGCGATGTGCTTAGCTTGCATATCCCCTTAACTGCTGAAACAAAGGGCCTGGTGGACGAGGAATACCTGTTCCACTTTAAAAAACCTATATTTTTCATCAATACATCGCGCGGCAAGGTGGCAGAGGTAAGGGCCATACTGAACGCCATAAAACAGGGTAAGATAGTAGGTGCAGGACTTGATGTACTGGAGACAGAGAAATTTCCGGCGCTGGCAGAGCAGGAATGGTTTGAGGAACTGCGCAAATCAGGCAAAGTGATATTAACCCCCCATGTCGCCGGATGGACATTTGACTCGTACCGAAAAATAAGCGAGGTAATGGCGGCGAAGCTTCGCTTCGCAGTGATTAGAGGTTAGTTGATTAGCTATTAGGTGTATGGCGATTAAAAAAACTAATCTCTAATCACTAAATGCAAATTTTTGTTGCTACTGCAACAAAAATTTGCATTTT
>CAISKH010000258.1 GCA_903885865.1 uncultured Mucilaginibacter sp. | reverse complement strand
TAGTTTCAACAAAATATTTTCCGGCAAAAACGTAAGGACAAACAAAACATAAGTTTTCCAGTCGAAACGGTTTAACTGCATTACTTCTTTTAAATTTTCGCGAGCCTTTTCGGGCTGGTAGTTGTTCCATAAAAATTTTTTGGCCAGCAGCGCATAATACGCCCCTTCCCTTATTTTCGGCGAATGTTGTTTTTTGCCTATTTCAATCAGTTTATTTCCTTCGGCAGCAGTAATACTGCGTTTTTTCAAGGTGGTGTATTTAATATCCCTGAATTGACGGGTGCGCCATTTTTCATCAATAGTTATGGAGTTGGGATTTAGCCTTACCTTAATAAGCGGCAGCGATAAGTTACAGGCCTTTTCATGCTTTAAAATATTAACCCATAAAAAATGATCTTCAAAAGTATAAGCATATTCATTATACCCGCCGTTATTGGTTATCAGCTCTTTTTTATAAAATACGCTCGAATGAATAAACGGGCAAACGGTATATTTTAACTGGTGGATCTCCTCATTCAGATGCGCCTCGGGATGGTACGTGAAAATAAAATGCCCATTAACATCCATATAATCGGCAGCAGAGCCTATAACGCTATATTCGGGGTAGGTAGTAATAAACTCGTACTGTGTTTTCAGCCGGTTCGGGTAGCATACATCATCCGCGTCAAAACGGGCTATATAAGGCGCGCGGGCTACCTTTAAACCGGCATTTAAAGCAGCGGCAATTCCTTTGTTTTCCTGGCTGATCAATACAATACGTTTATCATTAAATGAATTAATAACCTGTACGGTATTATCCGCCGAGCCGTCATTAACGATCAATAGCTCAAAATCAGTAAACGACTGTTTCAGTACAGAGGCAATGGCTTCCCCTATATAACTGCCGGCGTTATAGGCAGGCATCAAAACAGTTATTTTTGGATCGTTATGCATAATTAACACTAGTTTCTTTAATGTTTAAGAAAAGCAATAACTCGAAAAACACCATTACCGATAGCTGTTCAAACCAATAGTCGATAAACAGTATGGCAATTGTGAATATTAATATAGGCAACCCATAGGTAAGTGTTTTAGCATGTTTACCAAAAAACCATAAATAATAAATAATAAACGCCGCCAGTCCCAATATCCCGTATTCGCTAAGTAACTGGTCGTATTCCGAATAGGGGTTGTTCCTTACCGAACGGAAATTGATCTCGCGGCTAAAAAAACTTAAATAAAGGTCTAAATGATTAGCCATAAAAGCCGGGCTGATGTAAGTGTAATTTTTAGGATATCTGCCTCTTATACCTGCCCCGGCAGCACGAAAAGCAATTTTTGACGAGAAATTGCCTACGCCTGTACCCACTATGCTTTTTTGCGGATGCGTCTTTAAATATTGTATAGTTTGAATAGCACCAGATATCTTGCCGGGTAACACGGGCACATTTTTTTTTTTTGCGCAGATATTGGCAAGGCGGCCTTATGCAGGCTTATAAAATCAAGCAGTTGCCGTCTATCCGC
>CAISKH010000257.1 GCA_903885865.1 uncultured Mucilaginibacter sp. | reverse complement strand
CGGGTGGAGTACGCTCCCAAGATGTGCTGGAGTTGCTTGAGGTCGTTAAACGCGAGCATTTTGTGCCGGCTACTTATGCAAACTTCGCGTTTGCCGAGTTGGAAATTCCCCTGCCATGCGGAGAAAATATGCTCATGCCGATGGTGGAGGCGCGCATACTTGAAGCAGTGGCTGTAAAAACGCATGAGCGTGTACTTGAGATTGGCACCGGATCGGGCTATCAATGTTGTATTTTACTGGAGCTTGGCGCAAAGGTTTATACCATTGAACGCCAGCAAAAATTGTACGAACGTACCAAACAGGTTTTACCACGCATGGGCTATAAACCCAAATTTTTCCTGGGCGATGGCTCAAAGGGACTTGAAGCATACGGCCCATTCGATAAAATAATTGTAACCGCCGGTGCGCCCACCGTACCCGAAATGTTGTTAAAGCAGCTAAATATCGGCGGTATACTGGTTATCCCTGTTGGCAATGAAGAATTGCAAAAAATGGTAACAATATTAAAAACCGGCGAGAATAATTACGAAAGGCATGAACTGGATACGTTTAGGTTTGTGCCGTTGATTGGTGGCCCCCTAACCCCCTAAAGGGGGAACAATAGCGAATATTTAAAATATTGCTAATTAAAAACTCCCCCTTTAGGGGGCTGGGGGGCTACCTCTTCATCGCTCTATCCATCTCCACTTTAACATCGCGTTCTTTCAGTGTTTCACGTTTATCAAATGTTTTCTTGCCTTGTGCCAGTCCTATTTCAAGTTTAGCGAAGCCACGTTCGCTGATAAATAATGCGAGGGGTACAATGGTGAGCCCTTTTTCTTCGCCCCGCGTTTGGAGTTTTTTAAGTTCTTTTTTGTTGAGCAGCAAAACACGGTCACGTTTGGCTTCGTGGTTATAAAATGAGCCGAAAGAGTATTCGGCAATATGCAGGTTGCGTACATATAACTGCCCGTTAATGAACGTACAAAAAGCATCATTTAAATTTGCCTTGCCCTCACGGATGGATTTTATTTCTGTCCCCAGCAGCTTTATTCCGGCTACGTATTTATCCAGGACATAATATTCAAAATATGCTTTTTTGTTCTTTATGTATATTTTATCCTCGCTCATCTCGCTGCAAACTTAGGAAAATTAGTGATTAGATGATTAGAGGTTAGAGATTGGTTAATTAGTGATTAGTTGAATGATAAACATATTTACTGATCACTAACCTCCAATCTCTAATCACTATCCTCTAACCCAATGGCTTCACCACCAATACCGGCACATTTACCTGATGCCTTACCTTATTAACCGTAGTTCCGAAGATCAGGTCTTTAATGGCTTTATGGCCATGTGAGCCCATCACTACAAAATCAATCTTTTCATTATTTATAATATCTGCTATCGCTTTTGCTGCCGATCCGTAGCCAATTTTTGCTTCTGCTTTATACCCTAATTTTTTTAACGCCGAAACATATTGTTCCAGGTTGTCAACATCGCTTTGCGTTTCATGGTCCAAAACATCATCGCCATAATAGCGGGCACCGGCGGTTTCTACCACATGTATAAGGCTATAAAGCGCATTTTTGCCCCCTTGCATAATTCCGTGGCGAATGGAGTTTGTATCGTTCTTTGAAAAATCGATCGTGATGCCGATATGCTTATAATGTATAGCGTCAAGGTCATCAATAACAGTAGCAATTCCGTGCGGTACCTGTGCCGGCATATCGTTGTGTTTAAATAGTATGGGCCTTAAAAAAACATACAACAATAATAAAGCCACCGCTATTATTAACGGTATGGCCAGCCCATATATCCATATAACAGCCGATGGGTACTGTTTTATCCAGTCGATTACCTGGCCTGCAACCAGTTTTGCATTTAAAGCCACAATTAGCGCGGCACTTAACCAGGCCAATATCTTTACCTTTAAGCTGATCGCGAATTTTCCCATTCGTTTGCGGTTCGAAGTAAAATGGATAAGCGGGATCACCGCAAAGCCCAATTGCATACTTAATACTACCTGGCTTAAAATAATGAGGCTCCCCAGGCCCGACTCTCCAAAAT
>CAISKH010000256.1 GCA_903885865.1 uncultured Mucilaginibacter sp. | reverse complement strand
TGTTGGTTTACCATCAATTTTTATATTATCCGGCGCGCGAAGGCTGATTTCCTGTTTATTAGGAAGTTTTTGGGCATTAACGGTAAAGCAAATAAGGCCTGATAAAAATACCGGCAATAGCTGTTTAATTTTGTTGAACTTTAAGTTTTTCATAACGAGGAAAGGTTTAATATTAAACTCATAAGTTTTTCGCAAATGGTTATTTTTCCGCCAAAGTATACTCACCCCATACATCGGTTGGAGAAACCATATCTTGATCCTGCATTTTGGTTACTCCGTCTCTATGGATATACACCACTACATATCCTGCAGCTGGTTTTCCGGTTTTATACATAGGCCCATTAAGCCTGATGTTATAACTAAATTTTCTACTGGGTGAAATATTAAGGTATTTTAAAGGTACTTCTAATTCATAGGTAAAACCCCATTTGCTTTCAAAAGTAGCTGCTGCCTTTATCCCATAATTGTTATGGGCATTAATATAATAACCACCCGGCAGATAAAATAACGGATAAGTATGAAAAGAAGCGAATTTATTGGTATGAGTGCCTGTCACAGTGTCGGTAATACCGTTTATACCTGAAAGTTTGATTTCTTTTGCGTTATCTGCAAGTTCCTTGCTGGTAGCCGTCAGCAAAGAATCTGTAGCTTTAGTTTCCTTCTTTAAATTAGAACGAATTATGCTTTCCGATTGCCAGTTTAATAAAGGGAAGCTAATAGCAGGGCAATTTTCATCACTTTTTTTATCAGAATTATTGATAGTTAAAGTTATACTGCCGGATATTGCTTTATTGATAATATATGGCTTATCGATGTGTACCACTAAATAAAGGTTATCATCATCGTTAGCTATTGTATAATAGGCTTCAGTCGCTCTATTATATACTTGTAGCTTGCCACCCCAATCGTCCAATTTGCCATCAATTTTTATATTACCCGGCGCGCGCAGGCTTGTTTCCTGTTTATTAGGAAGTTTTTGGGCGTTAACAGTTAGGCAAATAAGACTAAAAAGCATAATGGACAATAACCGCCCGACTTTGATATGCCTTGATTTTTTCATAACAGGAAAAGGAAATTTTTGAAGTTATTACTAACACGAAAATGCATTTAAAAACAAGCTTCATCAACCTGCGGTGAGTATATGGCAGGTATGGGAGAGTATTTGGTAATTTGTGAGAGAAATTACAAAAGAGGGGTGTCATGCTGAGGCACTCGAAGCATGTGCGTAGAGGCCTGCCCACATGCTTCGACGGGGCTTAGCATGACACCCGACGCACGAATTAACTCTTCGGCCCGCCAAATTCCATGAGGTAGGCTTTTAAAAAATCGTTCAGATCGCCGTCCAAAACCGCCGCGGCGTTTGATGTTTCGTAATCGGTACGCAGATCCTTAACCAATTTATAAGGATGCAGCACATAGTTACGTATCTGCGAGCCCCATTCTATTTTCTTCTTGTTGCCTTCAATTTTGTTCGATGCTTCCATGCGCTTGCGCATTTCAATTTCATATAGCTGCGATTTTAACAGGCGTATGGCATTATCCTTATTTTGCAGTTGCGAGCGCGATTCCTGGTTCTTGATAATAATGCCCGATGGCTTGTGGTACAGGCGCACGGCCGTTTCCACTTTATTCACATTTTGCCCGCCCGCACCGCCCGAACGGAAAGTTTCAAACTCAATGTCGGCCGGGTTAACCTCGATCTCTATCGTATCATCAACCAGCGGGTAAACATACACTGATGCAAACGAAGTATGGCGCTTGGCGTTCGAGTCAAACGGCGATATACGCACCAAACGGTGCACACCGTTCTCGCCCTTTAAATAACCGTAGGCAAAATTACCTTCGAGCTGTAGGGTAACCGTTTTAATGCCGGCTACGTCACCCTCCTGCGAATCCTGTTCGGTTACT
>CAISKH010000255.1 GCA_903885865.1 uncultured Mucilaginibacter sp. | reverse complement strand
TGAATGTTAACCTGGCCAAATCCAGGTTGGTCGACAGCGCAAAAAATACCGGCTACCTGGCCCTCGCCCCTACTTTTACCAGTACAGGCGGCCTCGACTTTAAATTTGACAATGGCATAAACGGTGGGTTAAGCTATCGCTATATGCATAGCCGCCCCGGCAATAATACCAATACATTGGTAGCCGACGGTTATTGCATAACCGATCTCAAATTAAACTACACCCAAAAACGATATGAGTTGGGCCTTAGTATTGAAAACCTTCTTAATACCAAATGGAACGAATTTGAAGCTGAAAGAGTGAGCCGTTTTAAAAACGAATCCACGCCGGTTGACCAGATGAGCTTTACACCGGGCACGCCATTTTTCGCGAAATTAAGGGTGGCAATATTCTTTTGAAAACCCGAAACTGAATAAGCTTAACGTACTTTATCGTATCGATTATAGTATTGAGATAATCACTTTTATTATTTTACTTTCCCGTAACACAAACAACTATACCTTTATCTGCGAATAAAATTGTATATCTTTAAAAAGAGAGATTAAACAACTTTATTAACTTTTTGTAGAATATAGTCAGCAATATCTTGTAAAATAATACATTTGCCCTGATTAATGGATACTGAAAACAGCATAAAACTTCCACTTAAAGAAAAGGCCAGGCCCCAAAAAAGAATTACTTCTTTTTTTATAAGCCTTTTCAATATCAATAAATTTATTCTGCGGTTTTTTAAGGAGGCTTTTTTGCCGCCTTATGAATTCAAAGAAATAATACGGCAATGTTATGAGGTTGGGGTGCGCTCGTTCACCTTAATATCATTAACCGGGTTTATTGTGGGTTTAATATTTACCAAACAATCGCGCCCGTCGCTATCAAATTTCGGGGCAAATTCCTGGCTGCCTTCGCTGGTATCCATAGCAATTATGCGTGCCTTAGCGCCGTTGGTAACCGCGCTGATAGCTGCCGGCAAAGTAGGCTCAAGCATAGGCGCCGAACTGGGCTCCATGCGGGTCACCGAGCAAATTGATGCTATGGAAGTATCGGGCACCAAACCGTTTAAATTTTTAGTGTGTACAAGGGTGCTGGCCACCACGCTTACTATCCCTATTTTAGCTACGTACACGGCGTTTATAGGGCTTTTAGGGGGCTATATAAATGTTGCCACTAACGAGGGCACCAGCTACAGCACTTTTATGCAGCAAGTTTTTGAGCCGTTAACCTTTGTTGATTTTACGGCATCGCTTATAAAATCAATAGTATTTGGTTTTACTATTGGCATTGTGGGTTGTTACCAGGGTTATTACTCTACAAAAGGAACAGAAGGCGTAGGTAAGGCGGCTAACGGCGCTGTAGTAACGGCTATGTTTTTAATATTTGTTGAAGAAATTGTTATCGTACAAATAAGCAGCTGGTTTCGCTAATTACAAAATATGGATAAGGGAAAAGCGCCAATAGATTACCAAAACGCGGTTATCACCATTAAAGGGTTGACAAAATCATTTGATGACCAGCATGTGTTGCGCGGTATTGACGTGGAACTTTACCAGGGCGAAAACCTGGTGGTGCTTGGCCGTTCGGGTACGGGTAAATCTGTACTGATAAAAATTATATCAGGGTTATTAAAGGCTGATGAAGGCCATGTTGAAGTATTAGGAAAAGACATCAATAAAATAGCCGACCGGGAATTACAGGAACTGCGCATACGCATAGGTTTCTCGTTTCAAAACAGCGCCTTGTATGATAGTATGACGGTACGTAAAAACCTGGAATTTCCGCTGGTACGTAACCGCCGCAATATTACCCGCAAAGAGATAGACATAGCGGTTGAAACCGTATTGGACGCCGTTGGTTTGGGTAAAACCATTAACCAGATGCCGGCCGAACTTTCAGGGGGGCAACGCAAGCGTATAGGCATTGCGCGTACTTTAATACTCAACCCCGAAATAATGCTGTATGATGAGCCTACAGCCGGGCTTGACCCCATCACCTGTATTGAAATTAACGAACTGATAAACGAAGTGCAGCAGCGGTATAAAACTTCGTCAATCATTATTACACATGATATGACCTGCGCCAAATCAACCGGCGACAGGATAGCCATGCTGCTCGACGGGCAATTTCAGCGCCAGGGAAGTTTTGAGGAAGTGTTTAAAACCAATGATGAAAGGGTAAAACCATTCTTTGATTACAATTTTATACAATAGATTTACGCAGAATATATGGATTCATCAGAAAATAAACGTGCGACGATAGTAGGGCTTTTTTTAGCCCTCGGATTGGTCGTATTTGTTGTTGGCGTTTTCACCTTGGGAAGCCAGTCGAAAAGTTTTTCAAAAAGTATTCACATCAGCTCGGTATTTGATGATGTAGCCGGATTAAAGACCGGGAACGCCGTTTGGTTTTCGGGTGTTAAGGTAGGCAGCATTAACAGCATACACTTTATTGGCCCCTCGCAGGTTGATGTGCGGATGAGCATTGATGCAAGTATACAGCAATATGTACACCGCAACGCGGGAGTGCATATTAGTTCTGATGGGCTTATCGGCAATAAAATTATTGTGATCGACGGCGGCAGCCCCCAGGCGCCTGCTGTACAGGATGGTGATGTACTGCAAACCGAAAAGCTAACATCAACCGATGATATGATGAAGGTATTACAACAAAACAACCAGAACCTACTATCAATAACCGGCGATTTTAAACTTCTTAGCCGCAAAATATTACAGGGAAAGGGCACCGTTGGCGCCTTAATGGCCGATAGCGCAATGGGTGTACAATTGCGCAATTCGATGAATAATTTTGCAAAAGCCAGCGCCAGCTCGGCCCATTTAGCAGATCAGTTAGAGCGTTTTAGCGCTAAACTCAATACAAAAGGAGGCCTTGCCGATAAATTATTTACCGATACAAGTTTTAACAGCACTTTTAACCGAATCAAATCGGTTGCCAACGAGTTGCATAAATCGGCTGTTAATATAACCGAGACAACTAATAATTTGAAGAAAGCCAGCGATAAATTTAATCGTAGCGACAATGCCTTCGGCATTTTGCTGAATGACCCAAAAGCAGCGGCACAGATACAAAGCACCATTAATAATTTGCAGCAAAGTTCAGTTAAAGCAAATGAAGATCTGGAGGCATTGCAAAGCAACTTCTTATTCAAAACCTTTTTTAAAAACAAAGAAAAAGCTAAACAGGATAGTATTAAAAAAGCGAATAAAAAATAATTCTCTTTCTCGCCCGAACATTTTCATTGTTTAGAAGTTTAACAAATACGGTAATCTACTGCCGCAAATTAAATCTCCATATTATGAAAACGGCAACCGGGTTAAAACAAAGCAATGAAAATACAGCTGCAAAAAAAACTCCGGCGCATGAGGAAATAAAGACCGATTCTCCTTTAAGCGAAAAGGATGAGGTAAAGCAGGCTGAAAAGAATTTAAGGGAATCGCAAAAAAAGAATGGCTGATCCCATTGTTTATTTATAATTTCGGGATAAAGCCATATCGCTATGTCAAAAACAATTCCGGCCATAATCCTTTCATTTTTGTTTCTTACCGCCTGTAAACCGGCCATAAAACCCCAAAATTTATATGGCAAATGGAAATACCTAAAAGTGGAAACCCCCAACGCTAACCCACCCGATACTGTATCATCCTCCGAACTGAAAGAACAGGCGCCATATATTCAATTCACCACAAAAGATAGTTTGCTTATTTATTGGGGCGGCCAGGTGCTGTCGCATGGTGTATTCAGGATAGATGGCCGCAATATTCAATATAAAGAAACCCTCGCCGATGGAAAAACAAGGGAATTTCCGTTTTATGTTTCGGAGCTAACCAATAAAAGCCTGGTATTTTCAACGCGTGGTTCAGATGGGTCGGAGGTTACAGCGGTGAAGGAGTGAGTTTGTAGTGAGCGGTTTGCCGTTGATTTTTTTTATTTAAAATGATACTTAACTAATGGCTGCCTGAGAATCCTCCCCCCAATCACCTGTTTTTTTTATCCCTGCGAGTAATATTATAAGGGCTATTACAGATGATATCACCATAATACCCGCCATTGGCACTGCCGACCGGCTATTAAAAACACTGACACCCAATGTAGCCAACGCACCTAACCCCAATTGCAACGCGCCTAACAAGGCCGATGCCGTACCCGCGTTTTTTGAGAACGGCGCCAATGACAGTGCCGAAGCATTAGGGCTGGTTATACCAACACAGCAGAGCATAATAAATATCATCGCTATAGTTCCTGCTAAACCAAACCAGTTATAGGCACTCCCGGTAAAAAATACCAGTACAGTAATTACCTGTATACTTAAAGCAACCCGGATGATCTGCTGGCTTTTGTATTTTTTTAACAGCAGGTTGTTAACCTGGCTCGAGCCAATGAAGCCTATAGAGAGCATGGCAAATATCCACCCGTAAGTTTTGGCGCTTACCTTAAAAACTTCCATAAATACTATGGGCGAACCCGAAACATAAACAAACAGGCCGGCAAAGGCAAATGCACCGGCAAAAGCATAAGTATAAAATTGCGGCTCTTTAAGCACCAGTAAAAAGCTTCTGATTATAGGCCCGGGTTTTAACGAATAAGATCTATCGGCCCTATAACTTTCGGGCAGGAAAAAAATAACGGTGAGTAATATTAACGCGGCCATAGTGCCCAGTATTACAAATATTAAATGCCAGCCAAAAACCGTGGTAACATAGCCGCCAACTGTGGGCGCTATCATTGGCGACGCGCCCAAAATTAAAATCAGCAAGGCAAATATTTTGGCGTTATCCTTCAGCGGAAAAATATCACGAACCATAGCCATCGATGC
>CAISKH010000254.1 GCA_903885865.1 uncultured Mucilaginibacter sp. | reverse complement strand
TGAAAATACTCATGCGCGAAAGTGCCTAATAAGTTGGTTTCATAACCTTCAACTTTTTCAACCGGCTGTACAATACAGGTAGAATTGCGGTGCTCCATACCATCGCCCGAATTGGTGGGGTACACATCATCCAGAAAAGTATATTCACCATAATCATAGGCCGGCAGTTCGCCGTAAACCGCTTTTTCTTCGAGCACTACTTTTTGAACCATCTTGCCGAAGTTATCAATAACGCCCTGTCCATCTATAGAGTGAACAGTCAGGTTGATGCGCTCTTTCTTTCCACCGGTATTTACCACATCCCAGCTGGTTTCTTTAAAATCGGAAAGTTCGGTAGGACTGTCCATCATATACTGCATATTGGGCGCGCTGTAAACATTGGCGCCTTCGTGCTTTAATTGTGTGGCTACCTTCCAGCCGTATTTATCCAGGTCGTTAAATTCAAATTTCAGGGGGCGCTGCTCGGCGCCGGCCAGCCACATAAAAACCGCGGGCATATTCAGGTGCGCGTGGCTCAGGTCAACACTGGCATAAGTTCCGTCTGTCCAGTTCGCAAACAAGGTATAGCTAACTTTTACGGCATCGCCATGCTCGGCAATTTCGTATACATCGCCCTCAATTTGTTTAAGTTCAAGCGGTGTGCCGTCAGCATTGGCGGCTTTTGCGTTGTAAACATTTTTACCAAACTCGTGCGTGGCATACCTTCCGGCTGACGAGCGGCTCATGTGCAAACGCAACACGCCGGCCGGGGCCTGCGGGATTGTCATTGTAATTTCGGCCTCGTGATGAACCGCATTAGGGAACGATATGGCATAATAAATGGCTTTAGGAGGGGCCTGCGCGATGGAAGCGCCCGTAAATATTACGGCAATAAATAGCGTTAAGAATACTTTTTTCATGATACCAGTTAATTCCGCTCAAAATACGATTAAAATAATATATCGCAAAAAGGTGGTGTTTGAGAGTCCAGCTTGTATATTTTTTACCGACATTTTGTTTCTAATAGTGCAACCGAAATCTTGCCCGCAAAACCATAACTAAATATTCAGTAATAAAAATAATACATTATTTACCAATCATTTAGTTATAAATTCGGATAAACTAAACCAACACCATGAAGCTGGTAACCTTAGCTACAATTATCTTTTGTTGCTGCGCTTTTTCAGTCTCCGCCCAAAACCCCTACAGCATAAAAGGTACAACGGTTGATACTGCATTAAAAACCAGGCTAAGTACTACAATAATTATTATGAATGCTAAGGATTCTATCCTTCGTAGATCTGCTTTATCTGCCAGTGATGGTACGTTTACCATTACGGGTTTGCCTGCCGGACGGTTCCTGGTATTGATAACTTATCCCGATTATGCCGATTTTGTAGCGCGGATAACGCTTGGCCCAACTAACAAGGAAAATGATTTTGGCAACATAAAAATGAGCCCTACGGCACGTTTGCTACAGGAAGTAATTATAAAAAGTGAAGTTACTCCTATAAAAATAAAGGGCGATACCACCGAATTTAACCCGCGGGCATACGTAATACAACCCAATGATAAGGTTGAGGACCTGTTAAGGCAATTACCGGGTATTGAAATAGATAAAGATGGAAAAATTACCGCCCAGGGCCTGCCTGTGCCCAAAGTATTGCTTGATGGCGAGGAATTTTTCAGGGATGACCCTACATTAATTACAAGGAACATTCGTGCGGATATGGTCGATAAAGTACAGCTGTACGATAAAAAAAGCGACCAGGCCACCTTTACTGGGATTGACGATGGCATACGGACCAAAACCATTAACATAAAACTAAAAGAGGACAGCAAGGTTGGTTACTTTGGAAAGGAGGACGCCGGTATAGGAAACGGCGGTTACTATGAAGGGCAGGGATTGTTTAACCAGTTTAAAGACAAATATAAATTTTCGGTTTATGGCACTGCTTCAAATGATGGAAAATTGGGACTTGGACTTCAGGACAATTCTTCATTAGGGATGGGGAATGCGCAGATAAGTGATGACGGCGGCGCAATAACTATTTATGGCAGCAACGACCCGCTGGATGCCGAATCGTACAGCGGAGTAGGGTTACCCGAATCAAAAACGGGTGGTGTGCATTATGATAATAAATGGAACAGTGACAAAGAATCGATCAATACCAATTATAAAATAGGTTCGTTAGCTATTAATACAGATCAGACAAGTTTTAGCCAGGCAAATTACGATGCGTATATAACAAAAACCGACGGAAAATCTCACCAGTACAGTAATTTATTCAGGCAAAAGGCAGATGCCATTTATTCAAAAGCCCTGAGCCCAACGGCTAATATTAAAATTGATGTAAGCGCAGCAGAAAAAAACACGGAGAATGACAGGACCAGTCAAAGCAGCGTCTCCAATGGTGATGACGTATTAAGAACTACAGACAATACAGTTTCAAATAGCACCGGGCACATAAAAACATTAACCGCAGATATATTTTATACTAAAAAACTAAAAAAAATGTCGCGTACTTTTTCGTGGGATGTTAATGGAAACTATAACCATGAAATTTCAACATTATATTACTTATCTGATCTTTATACGGCCTCTACTAAGGTGGATAGTGTTACCGACCAGTATAAGCCAACGGTTAATACAACGCTCGTTTTAAACAGCAACATGACCTATACCGAGCCTATAACGCCCCAATTGGCACTTACATTCAACTATGGGTTCGGTTTAAATAATAGCGAATCAGACAAATTATCATATAATAAATCGGCATCGGGCGCTTATGATATATTGGATAATGTTTATAGTAACGATTATAAATTCAATGTACTAACCAATCAATTGGCCGCTGTATTTAATTATAGGGGGGGTGCTAACACCATTTTAACTTTTGGTACAAGGGCAAATGCTGTTAACTTTAAGCAAGTTGATGAATTTACCGGTATTCCTTATAAAAGAAGTTTTATTAACTGGAAACCCCAGGTTACATTTCTATACCGTCCGGGAGTCTCGAGGTCATTGAGGTTAGAATACAACGGTACCAGTCAGCAACCCACTATTGACCAGATACAGCCTCTGCGTAACAATACCAGTTCACTCAATACAATTATAGGTAATCCTGATCTGCAGCCGTCATTTGTCCATCTTTTTAATTTGTTTTATTCTTCATATAAACGGTTAACAAGTCAATCTTTTAGTATCAATGGCCACCTATCACTTACCACCAATTATATTTTGGGTAACACGATTACAGATACGGTTACCTTTCGTTCAACTACCCGTTATGTTAATTTGTCAAATAAAGTAAAAGATTCCTATGGTATAAATGGTAACTTTAGCCAAAAGATCACCACCCTGGATGTGCAGGCAGGTATATCTTTTGGGATAAATGGCAATACAAGTTATAGCTATAACAATAATGTATTATATGCTAATTATACCTATACGTATGGATCGTCGGTCATTCTTTCAAAATACAAGGTAAAAAAATATAGTTTTAATTTATCGGGCGGGCCTAATTGGGTATTAAGTAATACTTTGCCGATATCGAAAAATTTTTCTGATAATAATTCATTAGGTTATCATATAAGCGCGCGGGCACTCGTCTTCCTGCCGTTGAAGTTTCAAATCTCATCAGATATACTGGATAATTATAAGCCAAAAACAAATGAATTGCCAGCACTTACCACGACAATGTGGAACGCTGCTTTGAGTAAGACCTTTTTAAAAGACGATAAGCTTAAGATATCGCTCTCAGCAGACAACCTGCTTAACCAGGTTCAAAATTTTACAAATCAAAACGGCATTTATATTAACCAAAGTACGTCCAACAGTATAAAGCGTTATTTTATGTTTACCGTTACCTGGGATTTTAAACAATTTGGCACTGTAAAAAATTAAGAATCATGAAAACCATCATCCTGTTTTTTAGCGCCCTATTAACCGGCAACTTATTATTTGCACAGAACGGCCCGTTTGTTAACACCGGAAGCATTGAATATGAAAAAAGCGTAAACATGTATGCGCTTGCCAGGGAAACACTTGCCGGTGTGCAAACCTCAAGCTACGCCTCGACGTATGCGCAGGGTTATGATCAATATAAAAAAAACTACCCGCAATTTGCCGTAGTTAAAAGCATACTCACTTTTGCAAATAACAAAACATTGTATACACCAGGCAAAACAGATAATGTAGTGGCATTTATGGGTAGCACCCTTGCTGTAAAGCAATTAAATACAGTTTATACAGATCTGTCAGCAAACAAACGTGTAGTACAAAAAGATATTTTAGATGGGCACTATCTGTTAACTGATAGCTTAAGCAAAATAACATGGAAAATTATAGGCGGCAGCGAAGATATTGCCGGTTATAGATGCCGCGAAGCTCATGGTGTTATACAGGATTCTGTATATGTGGTGGCTTTCTATACCGATAGGATACGGATAAATGGCGGTCCCGAATCATTTTCGGGATTACCTGGAATGATTTTGAAATTGGTTTTGCCCCATGAGCATATTACATGGACAGCTACAAAAGTAACAGGAGGTATTCCGGCCGCCATAGAACCGCCCAAAAAAGGCAAACCGCTAACTTATAAGGAATTTTATCATCTTTTAAAGAACGCCAATGAATCCGGTAATATCCTTAAGCTGAATATGCTTTAAGGGTAATTTAATGTGCGGGGCCTCACCTGTACAAATTACTTTTTCGGAGAGCACAATAGCCATCATTTCACTATACGGATTTTCACAAAAAAATTTTCGAAAGGCCTTGTAGACAAAAAATCTTTTTGATAAATATTCTGTGCTACTTTTACCATTATTTTTTAAATATGAGCCCAATCAGTTCCCGCTTAATTATTTGCGCTTTTTTGCTGCAGTTATCAGTTTTTGGCCAAAGCAACCGTAAACCTATTAGTGTGCTTATTGTAGATGGTTTCAGTAACCACGACTGGCGGCAAACTACCAAAATTGTTAAACAAATGCTGGATGGGAGCAAACTGTTTGCAATTACTGTTTCGACCGCGCCCGAAAGGCCCGACGATACCGTAGGCTGGGCCGCGTGGGAGCCGGATTTTAAAAAATATGATGTGGTTATTCAGAATACCAATAATATTCAGAATACGAAATTGAAATGGCCAAAAAGGGTACAGGAAGAGCTGGCAGATTATGTGAAGAACGGCGGCGGCTTGTATATACTACACTCTGCCAATAACGCATATCCCGATTGGGATGAATATAATAAAATGATAGGTTTAGGGTGGCGGCCACAAACCTACGGGTATGCATTGGCGGTTGATTCACTGGGAAAAGTGGAACGCATACCGCCAGGTGAAGGAAAGGGCACTTATCATGGAGACCGGAGCGACCTTACCATACATGTGTACACGGACCATCCTATTAACAAAGGTTATCCGAAGGAGTGGAGGACGCCCGATGTGGAATTGTACAAGTACGCGCGCGGCCCGGCCGAAAACCTGACCGTATTATCGTACGCGTATGATCCTATAACTAAAAAGAACTGGCCCATAGAATGGATAGTAAAATATGGAAAAGGCAACGTTTATGTATCAAGCATGGGGCATTTATGGAAAGGGGACGTGTATCCGATAGGTTACCGTTGTATTGGTTTTCAAACTACCCTAATACGCGCTGTAGAATGGCTTGGAACAGGTAAAGTAACCTACCCGGTACCCAAAAACTTTCCAACTGCATATACTATCAGTGTTTTGCCCGAAGTAAAATAAGCTTATGGATAAATTGGGGATTATTATTATATCAGGCGGTTACCCTGGTTCCGTTAGTCCGGATTTACAATCCCGGACTTAAAATATCAGGGGATTTGCAATCCCCGTAACCCCGTATTCACCTCCTCAATTACAGTTACTTCCAGCAAGGCATTATATTCACCTGCATACTGCGCTGCCGAACTTAATACATAATCTTCTGCCCGGTACACCATACCTGCTGCTACCGGATTTTCATGGATATAATTAATTTTTTGTTCTATGAATTTAGCTGTGCTTAGTTAAATTGGGTGCAATCCATCTAGCCAAAATTTATAGTTCTTAATTTTCGAATTGTATTTGCCGGCATAAGCAAAATGCCGCAACAGCCAATCCCGCCTGCTTTCGGCAATTTCATTGATGGATTGAATAATCTTTTTCGAAGTGAACTTTTTGAAATCCCGCATTACATCTGAAAGTGTTTCGGGCCCCTCTTTAACCGATACCACTAAATGCAAATGGCTGGGCATTAAACACCAGGCATAAACAATAAGGCCTTTATGCTGCTGGCAATATTTCAATGAATCCAATAAATCTTCGCAAAGTTCTTTACGGGTAAAATCATCTATCCAGTCAACTACGGTTAGTGTTAAAAAGTATAGCTCATCGTTAGCAGTAATGCGGTATTTGAATCCCATATTTAAAGTAAAGCTTTTTATTCGCGGATTGCAAATTACGAGTGTTCGGAAGATTTTACCAAAGCCAAGATATGATTTTTCGGACATTATTAACATTTTAAGTTGATAAATAATTGATAATGTGGTAATTAATACGATTAATCCTTATTTAAATATTAAAGGATTAATGTATTTTTAAGCATTAATGCCACCAAAGAAAGTCGATAATAAAGTCAGCGCTAAACAACTCCTCGACCTGATCCCAGATGAAGAGCTTAGCCGTTTAGCCGTTCAAACAGGGATTGATCACTGGGCCAAGGTTTTATATGGTAAAAGTGTGTTTTACCTGCTCTTATATAGTCTGGCAGAGTGTGAAAAGGCAAGTTTACGAAGCCTTGAAGACGTTTTTAATTCCAGGCGGTTTAAGTTTCTCTTTAATCTCGACCCTGGGCAAACAATCCGGCACAGTTCTATTTCAGACCGATTGGCTACTATGGAGCTGTCTTTTTTTGAAGAAGCTTATCGGTTGATTTACTCTCTTTTCCGTAGTCATTTTTCAGATCGTGATGCGTTGGAGTATAACATTATTCGGGTAGATTCTACCATGGTTGCAGAAACGGCCAATAAACTTGAAAAGGGTATGAGTGTTGGCTGTAAAAAGGATGGTAAAAAACAAGTTAAGTACACAGTTTGCCTTGAAGATTTATTACCAAGCAGTGTGCAGGTATTTACAGAGCAGCGTGAATTAAGCGAAGATTTAACCATTCCTGTAACTATCCTAAAGTTAGTGGATATGCATACCGACAATGTTTTTGTATTTGACAGGGGTGTAGGGTCAAGAAAAGCCTATGTCGATATCGATCAAAAAGGATACCAATTTGTTACCCGTTTAAGGGAAAGTGTGAAGTATGAAATTATTGAAGAACTAAATACCTTAAAAGGTTTACAGGTGGGAAATCTAACTGTTGAGTCTGATGAGTGGGTTTATTTATTTAAGGGTAAAAGGGTTGATACACCTTTTCGTATACTAAAAATGAAAAATGAACAAGGTAAACTCTTGGTCTTTCTAAGTAATATGAAAGAAATCCCGGCGGAAGATATCATAATGATTTATAAAAAGCGATGGGATATTGAAGTGTTTTTCAGGTTCATTAAGCAAGAACTCAATTTTAGTCATTTTATGTCTACCAATAGCAATGGCATCAAAATCATTCTATATATGACGCTGATCCTATCTATGCTAATTCACATTTATAAAAAATATAATGATGTAGGGTTTAGAACCGCCAAAAGAAGAATAAAAATAGAATTGGATGATTTGCTAACAATACTCATTATTCAAGCTTGTGGAGGCGACCCTAATATTGTTTTTCGAGGACCTTGATTTTTTTGGTAAAATCTTCCGAACACTCGTAATTTAAAATCCGCCGCCATTGGGGTCGGAGATCATAAATTCCGACCAACCTTATATTTTTTAGAATATGAATCAGGAAATAAATAACGTGTAGAGTAGAGACGCAATGCATTGCGTCTCTACATGGTCAGATAAAACTTGTCTTCCTGCCATTTAGCGGGATTATTTATAATATAATCGGCTATACGTTGATATTCATCATTTGTAGCAATAATATGATCGTGAAAACGTGTTTGCCAATTAAAAGGCACATTATTTTTCCTCGCAAACGTTGTTACGGCCGATTTGAAACCACGAACGATTGATGCCAGGTTTTTATTTTGCGGTCCGAATTTATTTTTAACAACATTTATCGGGTCATTTGCAGAAACAAAGGGCATCTCCTCCCTTGTATAATTATAATAACGTGCTGCTGTATTATATTGATTTTCACCAATATAAATAATGGCATGGAAGTGATTGGGCATAACAACATATTCACACAATTCTAAATTCATGTCTGGCCTTACCTCAGTTGTTTTTAGCCATTCTTTTTCTACAATTTTTCCAAGATCATTTAATTGCATTTGGCTATTCGGCAATGCGGGTAGAGACGCAATGCATTGCGTCTCTACGATCTCGCCAAATAAACATTCTCTGTTTGCAGTGCAAATGGTGATAAAGTATAAGCCGTTATCAGCATAATCCCATGTTTGTAGTCGTGCAGATGATATCCGATATTTATTTTTGAATAAATCAGTCATATCAAACATTAGGTAGAGACGCAATGCATTGCGTCTCTACGAATTTATTAAATTAGACGCAATGCATTGCGCCTCTACGAATTTATTAAATTAGACGCAAGGCATTGCGTCTCTACGAATTTATTAAATTAATACTCCGCCAACACCACAATTTTATCACATATCGGCGCTATCTTTTCTTTCCCGCCTAAAAACCCCAAACCTACCACAAACGAGAAACCGGCTACAATACCGCCCATCTCCTGTATCAGTTCGCTGGCGGCGGTAACGGTGCCGCCGGTGGCCAGCAGGTCGTCATGCAGCAGGATGTGCTGTCCGGGTTCAAAGGCATCGGTATGCATTTCAATGGTGGCGGTGCCGTACTCCAGTTCGTACACTTTTTGTTTAATGGTATAGGGCAACTTGCCTGCCTTGCGCACCGGTATAAAGGGTACGCCCAGTTTTGTTGCCAGCGTGAGGCCAAACAAAAACCCACGGCTCTCCACCCCTGCCACCGCGTCGATTTTAATACCTTTTACCCGTTCAACAAATTCATCAACAATGGCCACGCATAAGGCGGGGTCTTTTAATATAGTAGTAATATCTTTAAATATAATGCCCGGCTTCGGGAAATCGGGTATATCGCGTACGGCCGCTTTTATTTGCTGTTCTATCATTTAAAAACTAAATATGGTTCAATTTTACGCAAAATTCCGTCATCCAATATCGCTATGT
>CAISKH010000253.1 GCA_903885865.1 uncultured Mucilaginibacter sp. | reverse complement strand
TAATTTTAGAAGAAAACCATGAAATGATCAATCAAAGCTTTGTTTCTGCCTTAGCCGGTTTGTTGTTATGATTATTAAGTCGAAACCATTACCGTACTTTTTATTAAAATTTGCCGCAGGTTTGCTGGGCATATTTTTTAAGTGGCGTTTTAATAAAATGGTTATCCGTGAAACACCTGTAAAGCCGGGTTATTCCTACCTGTTAATGTGTAATCATTTTAGCTTTTTGGATGGTTTTTTAGGTTTTTATCTATGCAACAAAGTTCTGATGAAGGAGCATGGCATGAAAAGGCTGTACATTATGTCGGTAAAAAAGCAGATGGAAA
Organism: uncultured Mucilaginibacter sp.; assembly: GCA_903885865.1. Taxonomy (GTDB): domain Bacteria; phylum Bacteroidota; class Bacteroidia; order Sphingobacteriales; family Sphingobacteriaceae; genus Mucilaginibacter. Next base: position 2,521 of record CAISKH010000253.1, on the reverse strand, counting down.
AAAATCCGTGGCTGCGTTATATGGGTAGTTTTTCAATTGAGCCCGGCAGATACTCGATAGCGGAAAGTTTAGCTTATGCTGCGGAAATATTAGCCGAACCGGGTAACCTGTTGCTTTTTTTCCCGCAGGCAAAATTAGAAAGCAGCCATATACGGCAAATTAAATTTGAAGAGGGGATTGCCCATATCGTTCCTAAAATTAAAGGAAACACACAATTAATATGGAGCAGTAACCTGATAGAATATTTTGAAAGTACCCGGCCATCTGTTTATTTTGATATGAAAGATTGCGGGACCAATCATGATTTTGATTTTGATAATTTACAAAAAACAGTGAATCTGCATCACCGGGCCGCCATTGAAAGCCTTTTTCGTTATACTAAGGAACCCGATCAATAGTATTATTGGTGAATACGCTCTAAACCCGATTTAGCTTCATAATCCGTACTCATTTGATATTCGTGGTTCTTCATATCAAGTGCCAGGTGATAATAATAGGCGGCTTTATTATAATCTTTTTTCTCTTCAAAAATACCTGCCGTCGCCAATGCCGCATTCGCGGCATAATAATAAGACGTTGACTTGCCCAAATTTATGGCCTTTTGATAATTGGCAACAGCTTCATTCAACTTCCCCGTTTTTTCGTATACCCTGCCAAGCCGGTATATATATTCAACCTGGTCGCGTAATAGTTTAAAATCGGTTGGTTGTTTGTCTTTTAATTGTGTTAAGGCTTTGTTGTAATAACCGCCATCATAATCTAACCGGGCTTTTAACAGATCAATAGCCGGCGGCGGATCATTGGCCTCCCGTAGTGCCTGTTTGTCTTTTTCATCCGTCAAATATCCGGCAGTGCGCACCATATTTAAATAGTAATTATATTTCGGCAAGTCGCTGTTTAAAAAATAATAGTAGGCCAATTTAAGGTAAGTGTCTTTAATAAATCTAGTGCCTTTGTACTCCTTTAGGTAACGGAGTAAATATACATTCGCGTCGCTATCCCTCCGGCATAATTTAGCATACCCTACCATATAGGTTGCCGTTGGTATAGTAAATTGTTGCTGGGTTTGAATGCGGGTAAAATATGCTATCGCTTCATCATTATAACCATTTTTTGCAGCTATATATCCGGCTAAATAGTCCTTCAACGCGCTGTTGTCCATATCCTTCACAAATAACATAAGCCGGTCGTAACTATTGGCAGTATGCAAAACGTCTAAATGCACATAACACAACGAAAAGGTTAATTCATCGGTATAAAGCGTGTATTTAGTATTGCCTATCTCTGCTCTGAGCTTTTCGAGCCGCGATATACCCGATTGCGCATTTCCGCCCATCCCCAAAAATTTTGTAATGGTTTTTAAATTTGATGGCAGCATACCTAAAATGACATCTAACATTGCGGCATCTTTTTGGGCAGGCAGAAAATCCGGATACTTTGCCGCACTTTCCTCCAATAAGCCCCGGGCTTTTTTTAAGTCCCTGAATGAAGGGAAATAATCGCCGAACTTTCCCTTTACTATAGCCCATTGTAGGTAAACCTCGGCCTGGGCGTAGAGGTAATAGGGCGAATTTTTATCGTTTTTTTCCAGCTCATCGATCCGGTCAGATTCATTGTCCTTTAGCCTGTCATAATCCGCTTTATTGTCCGACATTAACAGCGTAATGTAGTCGATATAATTATCGAGCAAAACAGGGGCCCCGTTTTGCGGACTTTGCTTTTTTTCTTCCCTTATGATCGATCGCGCGTCATTTAATTTAAGGCGAAATATATCCTTATAAGCTTCCGTGCAGCGGGCATCAAAATTGAAGTTCGCGTTCGCGGTTAAGCTGCAAACAGAGATTAGTAAAATGGAGAACGAAACTTTATAAAGCATCAATATTGGCGGGTTACTGATTACAAACTGATTTTTGACGAAGATAGATAGTTTTTATTAAGGTTGCAGAACAACAATTGCCCCGGTTGTAAAAAACCCATAAAAAAAGAGGCAGCGTAAATTATTAGTTTTACTGTTATTTTTATATATGGCCGACGTACACAGCAAAGAAACCCGCAGCTATAATATGTCGCGGATTAGGAGTAAGAATACTAAGCCCGAAATGCTGGTGCGTAAGTTTGGGTTCACTTATACCCGATTGACATTATGCCAAGATTGCCTTAGGTTTACCAAATGACAATGTATTACTTAATGACCGACCAACCAACAACCTGCCCCATCTGCGGAGTTAGAACTGATGTAATAGCCAGTTTCTACCATACTAAATTACAGATGCTAATTAATGAATGTTTAAATATCAATTGTAAACACGTATTTTTAGAGGTAGAGCCTTAGAAAATGGGGCAGAAAATTTACAACTCTACAACTCCGCACGAGATAAGATAATTGGCAATTAAATTATAGGATTCAGGATTTCTAGTCGGATCGTCTTTATCACCAGGTGGAATGAATATTATCATCCCTTCTCTTGCTCTTGTTAATAGCACTCTATATTTATTAATTATAAATTTTTGCATTTCAGGG
>CAISKH010000252.1 GCA_903885865.1 uncultured Mucilaginibacter sp. | reverse complement strand
GCATTTTTAAACACCCCTATCATGTCCTGCAAATAATGCTGGTTTGCTATAGTGTCCCAGCCATGATTGGAGGTTATTTGCCCCAAAACATCGGGCACCAAGGTTACCTGTTCGGGCTTGTTGGCCAGCACCAGGTCAATAAATTTTTGTTCCTGGCAGTTCCCCTCTATATTAAATTCGGTAGTTATAATTTTTTTCAGTTCAAAAACATCATCATAACGGATATGCCGCTCATCGGGCCGCGGGTGTACGGTTATCCCTTGCGCCCCAAACCGCTCACAATCTTTGGCAACCTGTATCAAATCGGGGTTATTTCCACCGCGCGAGTTACGTAATGTAGCAATTTTATTAATATTGACAGATAAACGGATCATTGAATATGCGGGTTTAAACGCCAAATATCACCATTAGTTAACTAATAGTACAAACATTTTTAACAGCAAATAGTTGCATGAGCATAATGAAACAATTGTTAAAACCCCTGTTCATCATTTTTTTATTAAGCATGGCAGCGCGCATTGCAAATGCGCAGGCCAATTTCATGAAAATTGAAAATTATAAAGTTTATTACGGATGGGCAAAACATTTTCCGCAAGACTGGATGATACTGCGGCAATTTGAAAATGAAGGAAAAAAATATTTCCTGCTGGTAAACCCGCAAACACTGCAAACCAAAATTGACGAAACCAATTTTTACGAGGTTAAGTCTCTTACCATGCAAGAGGCAAGGGCATACTATAAAGACACCCCTTACCAAAGAGCATTGAACGATGCTGAAAAGCAATCAGTAAAAATACAGGATGCCGGCATAGAGGGTGGTATGCCCAAAGAAAGCGGCATCAGCCTTACGGCCGATCTGTGCCCATCGCGCCGCCCCCTGGATAAGAGGATATTTACGGGCATATTTACTGATTTTCAAAAGGTTGAAAAGCCCGTGCCGGTAGCCCTTTCTATTACCGGTATATGGATGCTTCAGCACCCGAATGACCTTGAATGGTTAAAACAAATGCAGCAAAAAGGCGAAATTTATATTACATGGATCAACCATTCCTATAACCACCGGGTAAGCAAAAGTCTGCCTCTTAAAGAGAATTTCTTATTAGAACCGGGTACGGATATTAATTTCGAAGTGCTGGAAACAGAAAAAGCCATGTTGAAAAATGGCTTGTTACCATCTGTTTTCTTTAGGTTCCCGGGTTTGGTATCTGATCAGCGGCTGGTTTACCGCATTACCGATTTCGGGTTGATACCCATTGGTACCGACGCATGGCTGGCCAAAGGGCAGCAACCCGAAGATGGCAGTATTGTATTGATACATGGTAATGGTAACGAGCCGGTTGGAGTAAATGATTTCATTGACCTGCTTAGGTCAAAAGCTCCAGCTATAGCCAAAAAACAATGGTTATTATATGATTTGAGAGAAAGCGTTGGCCAGGAATTTGAAAGCGTCGAAATAAAATAATAATTTAACTGAAAATTTAGTTATAGATTTACTTTTACAGGGAATGTTATTGATTATTAGAGTTATAAATGTAACAATTGTGGTATTAACTAAACATTTGGACTTTAAATAATGTAACAATCGTATTGTTGTTATTATTTAACGTAATATAAATTGAACCTTTGCGTCTAAATTTTTTTCTTATAAATATTAGTAATAACCCGAGTCTTATAAATTATTATGAAATACATTTTTATCCCCTTAATTCTTGTTTTTTTTCTTCTAAACAACACCTACGCGCAAAAGGGTCGCGCGGTATACGGAACACTGATTGATTCGACAAAACAAACGCTACCCGGCAGTGCAGTTAAAATAAAATCAGACCTGGGAGATAGTTCAACTGTTGTAACTAACATTGACGGTAAATTTTCGTTTTCCGGTATTAAAGGCGCCAGGATTACTCTTTATATATCATCTATTGGTTACCAGGCAGTAATAAAACATTTTAGTTTTGTTGCAAATGATACTACTGCTCTTAATATCCCTCCTATTATTTTAAAAAGCGAGAGCAGGCAGCTTAAAGAAGTTACCATAGTTGGCGTTAACCCTGTAAAATTTGCAGAAGATACGGTTGATTATAAAATTGCCGCCTACCCGGTACGGGATAATGCACCCGTTGAAGATGTATTAAAGAAGCTGCCCGGAGTAGATGTGGATGTGAATGGCAATGTTACCGCACAAGGAAAAGCGGTAACCAAAGTACGTATTAACGGAAAAGATTTTATGGGGGGTGACGTGGCCGCTGCCACTAAAAACTTACCTGCCGACATATTGGAAAGTGTACAAGTAATTGATGACTATGGTGACCAGGCCAATTTAACAGGCATCAGGACCGGGGAACCAAATAAAGTATTAAACTTCACCATAAGGGCCGATAAAAACTTCGGTTATTCGTTACAGGCAACCGCAGGCTACGGCAAGGATATGCTGCCAAGCGCACCCGGTGTTACTGATAATAACCGGTATTTGGGCTCAGTAAATGCTTTTGATTTTAAAGGCAACAGGCAAATAACCATTTTAGGTAATTTAAATAACACCAATGCAAACACCTTCAACTTTAACGGCGGTGGTGGTGGAAACGGCGGTGGTGGTGGTGGAAACGGCGGCGGTGGCGGCGGAAATGGTGGCGGCGGAGGTGGAAATGGCGGTGGCGGTGGCCCACGTACGGGTGGAGGCGGCGGCGGACTTGCCAGTGTTAAAAATGGCATTACCGACGCGCATGCTATTGGTACAAACTACCGTGACCAGTGGGGCAAATATACCGCCGTGTATGGCAGTTATAGCTTTTCGAACAATACAACACAAACCAGTTCTGCTACGTTACAAACCAACAGCGGATTTGGCAGCACGAGCAATCAGGTTAAACAACAGACCGATAACCCTGTTAACCACCGGTTTACTTTCAATATGGAGTATAAACCCGATACCATAAATTATCTTAAAGTAAGCCCTAATTTCTCATACGCCAGTACAAATTCAAGTTCATTTGAAACTGATAATTATGTCATTAACGGGGTAACAAACAAGGCTTATACAACCAACGATGTTAATCATTCAACTTCGCCAACATTTGGGGTAACCGCTTTATATAACCACCGGTTCCCTAAACGACGGAATTTAAGTATTTATTTAAACGCGAGCGTTGCCAAAACCACCTCGTATGATAACCCGATCAATACTTATACCACCGGGGTATCAAACGTTCCTGCTAACCAGGTGATCAATACTAATAATAATACTACTTCCTTTGGCGGCACATTATCTTATCTTGAGCCTCTGGGTAAAATATCATACCTGGAATTAAATTATACTTTCAGCCATACGTACACATCAAATGATGCGGAAACTGACACCTTATCAACAAGTAATACGTATAATAATTACGCTTTGCTGAGTAATAATTATAACTACACTTTTTCAACTAATAAGGTGGGTTTAAACTTCAGGGTTATTGACACTAAATACAATTATGTTTTAGGGTTAGGTGTACAGCCTTCTACTTTAGACGGACAATCAATAACTACCGGTTTACACACCCATGTTAATGAGTTTAATATTATACCATCAGCTCGTTATGTTTATAATTTTTCCCGAAATGAAACATTTACCGCTAACTACAGTGGTACAAGCAGCCAGCCAAGTTTTAATCAATTACAACCGGTTACCAATTTTTCGAACGCTTTGTACCTAACACAAGGTAACCCCGACCTTGCGCCGCAGTTTACTAATATGCTTTCATTACGCTACAATACTTTTGGTATTACTTCGGGCAATATTATGTTCATCAACACATCACTGTCACAGATAGATAATTATGTTGCGTCGGATCAGATCACTTACGGTAAGTTCACTAAGGGCGCACTTTTAGCCAACCCAGGATTATCACGCTATCAAAATGCTATTTTAACTAAATATCTGAATACTAGTGGTTATCGTGCCCTTTCGGGACAGTTGGTGTTTTCAAAACCCTGGGAGGACAGGAAATATACGGCATTGTTTAGCGGTACCGTTAGTTACACCGAGTATCCCGGCTTTACAAGCAGCGTAGATAGCAATAATGTGGCATCACCTATGTTACGAAACATTGCCAAATCACTTGTATTAACACCTAATGTTCGTTTCAGGCTGGATATTACTGATATTGTTGACGCCCAGGCAAGTGCAAACTATGCAATAACCAAAACAACCAATTCATTAACAGGGCCATTATTTAGTCAAAATACTGACTTAAGAACGCTAACCCTAGGTTTAACCGGTAAAAACTACTTTGGCGACTGGACATTCAGTTATGATTATAACAAACAGTATAACTACGGTTATGCCAGTAGCGTTAACATAACAAACCCCAATATATTGAGCCTCTATGTAGAGCGCAGGTTCCTGAAAAACAACCGGGCAACTGTACGCTTTGCCACTTTCGACCTTTTCAACGAAAACACCGGCTTTACCAATACAGTTAGCGGGAACACCATTACGCAAACCAATACCAACAGACTAGGCCGCTATTATATGCTGTCGTTCACTTTACGCCTGCAAAAATTTGCAGGCAGGTCACCATTCCAAAACGGCAATGGAAGAGGTGGCCGTAACGGAGACCGCGGTGGTGGCCGTGGCGGATTTGGCGGTGGCGGAAACGGCGGTGGCGGAAACGGCGGTGGCGGAAACGGCGGCGGTGGATTTGGCGGCGGCGGAAACGGTGGAGCCGGCGGCGGTGGATTTGGCGGCGGCGGAAACGGTGGTGGAGGCGGAAACGGTGGTGGAGGCGGCAGCGGTATTCCACCTCAATAATAGAATTAGGAAACATAAAAAAGAACCCCCGGTTGATGATCAACCGGGGGTTCTTTTTTATTATAATGTTTTACTATAACACTGTATTAATTTCGCGTTATAATTCCAGCAGGTCAAAAGGTTTTCCTAAATAGGTTTCGG
>CAISKH010000251.1 GCA_903885865.1 uncultured Mucilaginibacter sp. | reverse complement strand
TTCTAATGACTAAACCACCGCCTAAGGCGGTAGGTCAAGGGTGAAGGCTATGCCAGAAACCGCTATATTAGTACCTGTGACGAAATACAGGAAATTATCCCATAGTTTTTACTATTGTGTGTACCATATTGTATGGACGCCGAAATATCGTTTTAGGGTATTGACGGATGTTGTTGCCGATACATTGGAGAATAAAATACGGGCAATTTGTCATTGGAAAGAGGTTGAGATATTAGAGATGAATATTCAACCCGATCATGTTCACTTGGTTTGTAGCATAGCACCTAAATTGAGTGTAAGTGATTTCATGGGTATCTTAAAAGGGAAGTCAGCGATAATGATGTTTAAGAATTATCCAAGTTTACGGAAGAAACCGTATTGGGGTAATCATTTTTGGAGTCGCGGTTATTTTGTGAGTACCGTAGGAGTAGATGAAGAACGGATAAAGAACTATGTAAAATATCAGGAGAAAGAAGAGCGCAAAGAAGACGGAACGCAAGATTTGAAATTGTTCTAACGAATACCCCTTTCAGGGGTTAGGTAAAGCCCCCACCTTTGGTGGGGGTTGTTTACTTAAAATCAGGCGCCTTATCCAGTTTGATGATCTGAATGTTGCGGTAATAACATTCTGCACCTTCAGACTGAAACTGTATAAACCCATTGGTGAGCGGTGTGGTAGGGCTGCCATCTTTCGGTACGGTACGAATGTTTTCAACTATCATATCCACATGCCCGTTAATAACGTACCAGGCTTTATCCCCGAAAGTATAAAGTTCTATAGTGTTCCACTCACCATTTGGTTTTTCAAAATCACCTTTTAAATGCGATAAGTTGCTGGGTGGCGCTGGTTCCCCGGGTTTTCCCCATGACGCAAAATAGTGTAAAGGCGCTGTTGGGTCATATATCCATCCTCGTTTAGTAACCGTATCTTTTACCCTGGCATGAATATCCGAACCAACTCCTGACAACGAATAAAGGTCGCCCATATTACCTTCCTCTACCTGGAACTCAGGCGAGCGGTACCAAACGTGCCAAAACTGGTCGCGTGGCGCTTTACCATGAAATAAAATGCCGTTATCCCGTCTCACAGTCAGCTTAGGCGCATACTTTTTTTCGCCCCATTTAAATTCAACTTTTAAATGGTAGTTGCCATATTCCTCCTTCGTACTGAAACCGCCGAATATTTCGCCGGAAACATGCAGAACAGGGTTGCCGTCAACCATCTCAATGGTAAAAACATTCAAAGGGTCGTTATTTAAACCAAGGGGGGTACCGGTGTTCATGCCATCACCTTTATCCCATCCATCCAATTTAGGATCGGTTAGGGTTTTAAGCGGGATGCCTATAAATTTTTCAAAATTACGCCCGTCGGCAGTTAATAATGATGTCCATTTATTGGTAAGTTTTTGAGAAAATGCCGACGCAGTAATTAAAAATGCGCAACAAAACAGCGTTAATTGTTTCATTTTATTGGTCCGATTTTGAGGTTTATTTTTAAAAATATTGGTTTTATCAAATGTATACAAAAATCAATAATAATATTTATGATTTATTAACCTCATCTATCAGTATTTTACCCATTTTATTAAAATATCGCCGTATACCGTACCCCATAACACATTGTATACCGCGGCTGGCATTGGTTAAAAAAACCTCATCGGCCTCGTATAAAATTTCGGGGTTAATTTGTGCTTCGGTTATGGGGATATTATTTTGCCGCGCTATATTAATAACTACCTGCCGCATAACCCCTTCTACGCATCCCTCGCTTAAGGCCGGGGTATACAAATGGTTTTGGTACCAGATAAATATGTTCGAACTGCCCGCCTCGCATAAAAACCCGTTCTGGTTAAGTAAAAATACTTCATCAAGGTTATTTTGGGTTTTATAAAGGGCCGCCATAACATAAATGAGCGCGTTACAGGTTTTAATGTTCGACAGGTAGTTGCACGCCTTGGGCAGATCAGTGAAAAGATCGACTATTAAACCTTTTTCATTTAAAACATACCGCGAATCATCAGCAGGTTGAAACTCCAGGCAATACCCCGCTTTATTTTGCGACGGGGCATAAAATCCCTCCGAGTCGCGGTATACGGTTAAACGCAATCGCCCGTTCCTGGCTTTATTGCGGATGGATAGTTGCTCGGCTTTCTCCTTTAGAAAATAATCGTCCATTTGCGAATAGCCGTCCATTTTGAGCGCTTTCATACTGCGCTGCAAACGGTCGGCATGCATATCGGCAAATTTTAGCTGACCCTTAAGCATCCGCATGCTTTCAAACAGGCCATCGCCATACTTAAACCCGCGGTTAGCTATCGAAAGCAGTTTGCTATCGGCTGGTAATATTTCTCCGTTAAAATTGATATATAATGGTGTCATATTAGATTTGAGATATTAGATGTGAGATATGAGAGCGGCCAATGAAATAAAAAAGTGAAAGTCTCAAATCTCATATCTCAAATCTAACCATCTATCTTAACATATTTACGCCATTTTTGCAAAACCGATTCAAAATCCTGCGGCAAAGGCGCTTCAAAATGAATATATTTTTTTGTTGAGGGATGCATAAACCCAAGCGTTTGGGCGTGTAGCGCCTGGCGCGGCATTAACTCAAAACAATTTTCGACAAATTGCCGGTATTTGGTAAAAACCGTACCCTTTAAAATTTTATCGCCTCCATATGTAGCGTCACTAAATAAAGGGTGGCCTATATGCTTCATATGCGCCCTTATCTGGTGTGTACGGCCCGTTTCCAGCTCACATTCTACCAGGGTAACATAATTCATCCGTTCTAAAACTTTATAATGCGTAACCGACCATTTTCCTTTTTCGGCGTCATCATAAATTGACATTACCCGCCTGTCGTTCACACTCCGGCCAATATAACCGCTTACCGAGCCGTCCTGTTCCAAATCGCCCCAAACCAGTGCTATATATTTACGGGTAATGGTATGATCAAAAAACTGGCGGGCCAGGTAGGTCATAGACCGTTCGTTCTTGCTGATGAGCAACAAACCCGAAGTATCCTTATCAATACGGTGTACCAGCCCGGGCCGCCCGTCATTACCCGGTAAAGTGGGTAGTTGCTGAAAATGGTAAACCAGCGCGTTAACCAGCGTGCCGGTATAGTTATTATAACCGGGATGCACCACCATTCCGGCGGCTTTGTTTACCACCAGCACATCATCATCCTCATAAACTATATTAATGGGCAGGTTTTCGGGATATACCTCCGTATCGCGCGGGGGATGGGGCAACACAACCGATATAACATCAAGCGGCTTTACCTTGTAGCTGGCCTTTATTTCCTGGTCGTTTACCAGTACATTTCCCGCTTCGATCGCGTTTTGAATACGGTTGCGCGAGGCATTCTCAACCCGGTGCATCAAAAATTTATCAACCCGTAACAGCGATTGCCCTTTATCAACCGTTATGCGCAGATGCTCATACAGATCCTGTTCATCCTGTTCAAATACATCGGGCTCTTTTATCATTTGCGCAAAAATAGCCGTTTTTTTCAGCTAATCGCTCATTAAAAAATATTGATTATTGTTAAATATATATTACATTTATATTCTTAAAATCCTTAAGAATTAATTTAAACATTATGAAAAGACTTTACTCATTAATTACCGTAGTAATTTTAACAACTGGTGCATTCAAGGTAAGTGCACAGAGCGGCGGCAGCGGCGGCGATAACGGCGACGGCCTTAACCAACTGATCAAATCAAGCCCAGGCGACGCTACTAAACTGGTTCAGGCATTTGCTGAACCCTTGTTTAAAGGCTTTGGCGTTGGATTGAACAGCGGATGGAACAATACGGCTGCAACCAAGAAATTTTTACACCTGGATATTCGTATTACGGCTAATGTTGCACAGGTACCAGTTTCTGATCAAACTTTTGATGTAACAAAGCTTGGCTTATCAAGCCATTTGACGGTTGATGCCTCATCGCCAACTAATATTGCCCAAACATTTGGCGGCGACAAAAACGGGCTCAGCCGGTAATGCGCATTAATGATGATAACGGAAATAAAATTACCACATTTAAAATGCCTCAAGGCATAATACAGTACGTTCCTGCACCTGATATCCAGGCTACTATTGGTTTGGTCCATAATACTGATGTTACTATACGCACTACACCTACCATTAATTTACCAAGTAATGCAGGATCAGTTAGTATGTTTGGTTTTGGTGTTAAACATGACCTGATACAGGATTTTGCCGGCAAAGGCAAAAAGAAGCCGTTCGACCTGGCATTTGCTGTAAATTATAACCGTATAACTCTTACCAAAACACTAAGCGTTCAACCCGATGCCGGCGCTACACCTGCTCCTGGCTACTCAGCAGCAGATTTTTCTACGCAATATGTTAAAGCAACTTTTAGCGGTTTAAATTTCCAGGCTATTATTTCTAAAAGATTACTTTTCTTTACCCCTTTCGCCTCTGTAGCTTACCAAACCGCCAGTACTGATATGGGTGCATTTGGAAATTATCCTATACAAGCAACAGGTACGGGACAAGGCACTTTTTATACGGTGGTAAAAGACCCCGTTCACATCAACGAAACCAGCATAAGCGGCCTGCGTGGCGATGCGGGTTTTCAGTTGAACTTATTAATATTACGCATCTTTGCTTCTTACAGCGTGGGCGGCGGGTACAATTCAGCTAATGCGGGCATAGGCCTTGGCTTCTAAATAGCTTAATGGATATTGACCTGGAGATTTTTAGCCCTGTTCATCAAATAAATGATAAATTGTTTGATGAACAGGGCTTAAAAGTTTTTATAAAGAGGGATGACCTGATACATCCCATTATATCAGGAAATAAATGGCGCAAGCTGAAATACCTGCTCAAAAAAGCGCAGGCCGAAAACAAAACCCGCCTGGTAACCTTTGGCGGTGCCTACTCTAATCATTTATTGGCAACCGCCGCCGCGGCGGCCAAATTTGGCTTTAAAGCTACCGGCATAGTGCGTGGCGAACCCGTAGAAAATGATACTCTTTTTCTTTGCCGCCTGCATGGTATGGACCTGATATTCGCAGACCGCGAAAGCTACCGCGATAAGCCCGCATTATTTGATAAATACTTTGCTGATGATAACGAAGCCTTTTTTATTCATGAAGGCGGTGCCTCTCCGGAAGCTGTTAACGGGTGCAGCGAACTCGTTGACGAACTGGCGGAAGCTTACGATCATATTTTTTGCGCGGCAGGCACAGGAACCATGGCCGCCGGAATTATTAACGGGATTTATAACCATCAGCTACCAACAGTAGTTCATGTCGTCCCTGTATTAAAAAATGGAGGTTTTATGGCTGAGGAAATTAGTAAATTTTTAACCGCCCCTGTAGATCATCAATTGCATACCGGCTATCATTTTGGCGGATACGGCAAGGTGAATGATGACCTTATTGCTTTCGTAAAAAAATTCATAGCCGCGACTGGTATATTGATCGACCCCATTTATACAGGCAAAATGCTGTATGCCATTTATGACCTGGCAGCCAAAAACTACTTTAAGCCCGGCAGCAGTATATTGGCTATCCATAGCGGTGGTATTTGGGGCTTGTTGGGGATGAAAGAGAAGTTTTAGATGTGCGGATATGCAGATGTGCGGATGTGCAGATGAATATCATTAAAGATTTCTTCACAGTACCTTCCCATCGACCAAATTTGCACATCCGCACATCCGCACATTTGCATATCTGCACATCTGCACATCCGCATATCTGCACATCATTTAGTAGCTTTGCATAAAGCATCCCTCCCATGTATAAGCTATCCATCCCGCCCGAAAATGTACAGCAAACATTAAAAAAGCATCTGCTGGCAGATGGTTTCGACCTTACTTTTGATATGGAAAAAAGTAAGGGCGTATACATTTACGATTCAAAAAACAAACGCACCCTGCTTGATTTTTTTACCTGCTTTGCATCGGCGCCATTAGGTTATAACCACCCCAAAATGTTGAACGACGGGGAGTTTAAAAAAAACCTGATGCTGGCGGCGCTCACCAATCCATCAAACTCTGATATTTACACTACCCAATACGCTCAGTTCCTGGAAACTTTTGAAAGGGTGGGCATCCCCGAATATCTTCCTCATGCTTTTTTTATATCGGGCGGTACTTTGGCAATTGAAAACGCGCTTAAAACCGCTATGGACTGGAAAGTTCAAAAAAACTTTGCTAAAGGTTACACTGCCGAACGGGGTTTTAAAGTGCTGCATTTTGAGCATGCTTTCCATGGCCGTTCGGGTTATACGCTTAGTTTAACCAACACCCTTCCAGTTAAAACAAAATGGTACGCTAAGTTTGATTGGCCGCGTGCTTCTTTTCCGCAGGTTAATTTCCCCTATACAGAAAGCGGCCATGCTGATCTTTTAAAAAGGGAGGCCTTATCCATTACGCAAATCAAGCGAGCATTTATTGATAATAAGGACGATATATGCGCTATTATAATTGAGCCTGTACAAGCTGAAGGGGGCGATAACCATGTGCGCGGCGAGTTTATGCAACAGTTAAGGCAACTGGCCGATGAAAACGAAGCGCTGCTGATCTATGACGAGATACAAACCGGGGTAGGCCTGAGCGGCAAGTTTTGGTGCCATGAACATTTTGGCAAAAAGGCCCGGCCCGATATTTTGGCTTTCGGTAAAAAGATGCAGGTATGTGGTATTTTAGCAAGCAAACGCATTGATGAAGTTGAAAATAATGTGTTTAAAGTTTCATCGCGTATTAACTCAACCTGGGGTGGCAGTTTGGTTGATATGGTGCGCAGCACCAAAATACTTGAAATTATTGAGGAAGATAATTTATGCGCCAAAGCCGCCGAAAATGGCCAATATTTACAGGATCAATTAAAACGTATTGCTGCAACTACTCCTATAATAACCAATGTCCGGGGTAAAGGGCTGCTTACCGCGTTTGATTTTCCGGATAAAACAACACGTGATAAATTTATACGGGTGGGCATGGACAATCATGTAATGTTTTTAGGCTGCGGCTATCATACTATTCGTTTCAGGCCGGCACTTATTATTGAAAAAAATAATATTGATGAGGGCCTGCATATTCTTCAAAAAATAACGAATAGGCTATAAAACTGTAATATTTTTGCTACAAGTGCCTGTTTTTTACAGTATTAGGATACTTCACCTATTTGAAATATACTATAATCGTATGTTTGCGTTATCATTCCATTATTATTTCTCTAACAGGCCTATATCCTAATTATTGCTCCTGTTAAGCTATATGAAATAATACTTACCCTGTAGCCTATTTGATATCATGAGCAAACCAATCGAAAAATTAAAAAAACAATTGATGGAGATATCCGAAGTTGTTAATTTGTTCCAATCCGAAGCCGTACAGGTGAAGGTAGTTGAAAAATTATTGGACGTTATGATAGGGTTTGAAAAAAGCGAAACAGACGGGTACGAGCTTTTTACAAAAAAAGGAAATAAAAGGCCTGCTTCTGATAGCGAAAATCATTCGGATTCCCGTGGGCGTAAAAAACCGGGCGCTACCAAGATATTGAATCAATTACTGGCAACCGATTTTTTTAAAACATCACACTCTATTTCCGCCATTGCCGACTACTGCAAAGAACAGTATAACTCTGATTTTAAAACTTCCGAATTATCAGGCATACTTTTAAAACTTGCTAAAGAAAACAGGCTTAAAAGGGAACGAAATGACGATAATAATCGTTTTGAATATGCGGGGGTTTGAATAAAGTCTAAAGTCTTGAGTTTATAGTCTTAAGTCTCTATTTTCACACCGGCTTAGGACCAAATTTCTTTGTGTTAATAAGATATATATTCATTCACTAAACTTTATATATTTCACTATAAACTCGGCATCCTTATCCACTTTTATACTGTCAGATAGGATTGCTTGAATTTCGCCATTGACAGCCAATTTATTGGTTGCGTTATTGCAGAAAAACAGAACACGAATTAAATCTTTTCCTTTCGTTCGCCATGTCAATATCCGGGTATTGTTTACTGTCTCAATTCTCATTCGATTTGCCGCGGTTTTATGAGCATTAGGAAAATTAACAGGATCCCCTTCAATATCTTTTTTCATTTGCTCTAAACTTCTTTCGTTTGGGGCTATATTGCGTACATTGTGAAATGCTATCAAAACATTGTCTGCAATGTACTGGTTATCGAGTGGAGTTATTGGAAATTTAAATTTTCCATTTTCTGCGTTAAACTCGTCAATACTTAATTTTCTTGCATTTGAAGGTAATTGCTCTGTACTTCCTTCACCTAAAGATATTTTTTTAGCGGTGCTGCAGGCAACAATAGTTGCCATAACCAATAAAAATAAAATGTGGGGCTTTAAACTCAAGACTTCGGACTTACAAAAGATCAAATAAATCACCCACTCCTAAAATTCTGCGAGAGGTAAAGCCTTCGGCATATTTTGCATTTATAACTTTTCCAAATTCCCGGGCACGTGCTTCAATTATCTGTATAAATTCAGGCGAAGAAATATAGGTTTGCGGTTCATTCTCCCAATTAGGGTTGAAGAATTGCGAGCCAAAAGCATTGATGCTCTCAATTTTCTTATCCCAGTATTCGGTAACGTCAATTAAAATATCCGGTTTTATATACTCGTCCTGTATAAAATGCAGCACCAGTTCGGGCCGCCAGGCATCTTGTAATTCGCCATCATCATAAGTTTCTATCTTTCTCAATCCCGATAAAAACGCCGAAGTTTCCACCAGCTCATTTGCCCGTCCATGATCCGGGTGCCTATCGCAATACGCAGTAGTTATTAATATTTTAGGTTGATATTTGCGTATAGCTTCAATAACCTTTAACTGGTATTCTTTTGTATTTTCAAAAAAACCATCA
>CAISKH010000250.1 GCA_903885865.1 uncultured Mucilaginibacter sp. | reverse complement strand
TATATTACCAGCCCGCTCAGTTATTATGACCCTGGTACGGGCCTTACCCGTGGTTTTAAGATGGCCGCGCTGGGCACTTCAAATTTTTCTGTGAGAGGTACTTATGTACCGGGGGTGGTTACCCTGGGGTTAACCGCCACCGATCTTTCCTCTGCAGGTTTTGTAATGCAGCAGCTTTATTTTACAGCCGCAGACGGCTATATTCCCTCATCTGCGGCAACGGTTACTTATAATGGCAAATTGGTTTCTAGTCCGGTTATATTTGATACCGGCACCGAACCATACAGCTATATTGAAGATAAAGCTGCGGCATTGGGTTCTGCTTTACTGCTGGCTAACAATAGTTCCGTAAGTATTGCTACAACGCCGGGCTTTAATTTTGCTTACACCACAACAGCAGCCGATTATTTAACCTATGTAGAAAACCCCGGCTCCTCGACTAATAATATTTCTATTTTTGGCCTGGAGTTTTTTCTGAAAAACTCTTATCTGTTGGATTATACCGACCATAAGTTAGGTGTAAAAAACAATTAGAAAAGGGCGTGGCGTTAATTACTATTGGTTAATTGCATGAAAGTTTTCGACTGTCGTTTTTCTGCAGGTATTTGGAGAAATTTTTTGTAACAATCGTTTATATACAGCATGAGGTTAAACTTGCTGCTGTACCAGGTAGCTGCATCGGGCATATATAGTATAACAAAGTTTTCCATTTCCTGACCCCTTATGGGCAGGTAGGCTTGCAGATTTGTAGCGTTGAACGTTTTTGCGATTTCCTGTTGCTTTTGGCCGCCAATTTCTAAACCTCGGGCTTGCGCCCTCTTCCGTTCGTCTTTATGCGAATCAAAAACATTAAATTTTACACCCCCTGTGGGGTTTCCGGCTGCATCGGTCTGGTAGCGAACTACCTTACCGCCAAATGGAGTAATTATGTGATACGGAGAAATGGCATTCTTGTTTACTTCGCCGTCTGTAATTTTTACTTCTTTAAGCTGATATTGTTTCAGCAGCAAAAAAACCGTTTTATATTTCAAATCAACCAGGTAGAGGGTGTCGGGTTTATAATTCAACCCCGAAAAAAGGATAAGGTCGCCTTTTTTGGCGGATATGGTAAATTTCCCGAGTGGATCAGATTGCGCGGTATCATGTGTATTTAAATTTTCTATCCTGATACCCGAAAGTGCAATATCTGCTCGGTACTCCAAAACCACTCCGCTCAATTTGCTTTGGGCACCGGTTAGCCGGGTAACTGAACAGAATAGAAGGATCAACAGCGTCCGGTTCATTGTATAGGTTCATGGTTGCAGGTAATTAAACCGTTGTTGCCGCGTTTTATTGTATGCGCAAAGATAATTGGACTGTTTTATATCACTACCTTTAGGCTATGGATGAGGATGATAAAGAAAGTAATAACCCCTGGAAATTGGGCTTTATTTATTACAACCCCGATGATACCCGCGTTTTAGTGGGCAAACGTTTTGGCCTTGGGTGGACATTAAATTTCGCGCGAAAAAGAGCATATTTATACCTGGTGGCAACTATTATTATAGCACTGCTAATCATTCAGAATAAAAAACAACTGCCGGGAAAGTAGGAGCAATATACTAATACTTACAACGCTGATTTATCCGACTTTGGCAACGGAATAGTTTCCGGCAATGGCAATTGCTTTTTAAGCACTTTACCCGCGTAGCCCGCCAAATACAGATAATAATCGGATGGTATGCCTTTGTCAAAAACAACAAAGGGACTTGGGCCTATCGGCGGGTTTTGCGATACCTTCATGATGGCCGTGCCCTCATCAACTTCATCAAACATGGCCACATAGATCATTTCGGCGCCGTTATTTATAGCGTTTGATAACTGGGTCCAAAAGAAGGTGCCGCTCTCTCTTGGTATGTCATTGAATTTTGATTTCAGGTTAAGGTTATGCCAGCTAAAACCCGGGAAACAGGTGGGAGCATAATCAACATGGTTTTCTTTACACCAGGCCATATCGCCTTTTAGCACATCGCTATACTTGCTGTTATATTGCTCAATGCTACGGTATCTCCCCACGGTCCATGGGTGAATAATATCAACTTTTTTTATCAGGGCATGCAACTCGGGGTTCTTTTCGGTGTCGCTGCCAAACTCGCGCCAGTAGGTTGGCACACCCAGCATAACGGCACAATGGCCATAAACGGGGTCGTTCTGTAAAAAATCAATTATCCTGGCAACTGTTTTTGTAGAATAGTGGCGACCGCTATCGTTAAAACCTACGCCCCAAAGCACCACCAATGGCTTGCCGTTATGATAAAGGTAGGGCTGGTTATTACCGCCGCGGGTTATTTTCAGACTGTCTACCAGGTTTTTCCAGTCGCTTATAAAAAGCGGGATATCCAATGTATCGCGCATGCCCGAAAAATCATACATCACCGCAATGGCCCGGTTATATTTGCGCGCGGCTTTCAGCGCATCGCCTAATACTTTATTAAAGTGGTTACGCGTGTTGCCCGGCCTGGTATTACCAATAAACCGCTGCATAAATACGCCATCAACACCATATTGTTCCATCCATTTAAAACGAACGTCGGTGGTTGAATAGTCATGGTCGCTGGGCAGCATCGCCACCGTACCATCGGCATGGCTAAATGGAGTTGGGTACATTTTTTTGTATTCGCTCAATTCGGGCCAAAGGTCTATTTTTAGATTTCCGGGGCCAAAAACGCCGCTTTGCAGGTAATGCCCCCAGCCACGGTTAGCGCCGTCTGTAGGTGTATCGTGCCATCCCTGGTAGCCTGCCATCAGCAAGCCTTTATAGCTGGTATGTTTTGATGTTTTGCTGTGTTTTATTTTTGCAAAGGAGCTGTTAATGGCCAATACGGCCACAAGCAACAGGGGAAGTTTTTTTAACATGGTATGGTTAGTTAATCGGCATACTAAGTTAATGCAAATTGGGCGGTATGGAAATATATAGCAAGATAGTTACGCATAGCGCTGATTATTCCTCTGTTCCAAAGCCTCCCGGGGGTAAATACGGCCATCAAACGGCATGCACCGCCACAGGCTCAACAACTATATTCCTTCTGCGCATTGCCTTCAGTTTTTCCCGGCGCAGGTAACGCCAGTGCAGCAGGCCAATAAACAGGGCCGCAATGCCTTCGCCCATCAGGGTATCGGTTGTACCTACCCATTTAGATATGGCACCAACCAGCAATCCGCCCAACGGCTGCATACCGAAAAACGCCATGGCATAAAAGCTGATCACCCGGCCACGCATATTTTGGGCAACGGTGGTTTGTATAAGTGTATTGCTAACCGTAATTTGCGACATCATGCCAAAACCGGCAATAGTTACAAACAGGAGCGCCAGCGGGTAATTCCGTTCGTGCGAAAACAGTACCAGCCCCGCCCCAAATACCAATGTGTTAATGAATAATATCTTTTTCAGGTTGGTGCGTGGTTTAAGCGAGGCCAAAAATATAGCCCCCGAAAACGCACCCAGGCCTATAAAGCTGTCGATTATGCCAAAAGTGGTGGCAGTGCCTTTAAAAACATCGCGGGCATAGTAGGGGATTAATGTGCTAAAGGGCAGCACCATTAAACTGATCAGCGCCAGCATCACCAACACAAACGCGATGGATGGCGTACGTTTGATATAAGAGAAACCCTCTTTTAATTCGCCAAATACATTTTTAGGATGCGGCTTTTTGATATACCGGGGCAGGCGCATTAATAACAACGAACCGATAACCGCCACAAAACTAAGGGCGTTCAGCAAAAAACAAACCCCGTCGCCCATGTATTCCAGCACCAGGCCCGCGATAGCGGGGCCGATGAGCCGCGACAGGTTAACCATTGACGAGTTAAGCGCGAGTGCGTTGGGCAGGTCGGCTTTATCTTCCACCATTTCATAAACCAGCGATTGCCTTGCCGGAACATCGAACGCGTTAATAATACCCAGCATTACGCTAAGCGCTAATATTTCCCAAACCTCGTAATGTTTTAACAATATCAATACCGCCAGCAACAGGGCCTGCAACATGGAGGCCACCTGTGTGGTTAACAGTACCCGGTAACGGTTGTAACGGTCAGACACCACACCGCCGATCAATGAAAACAAAAATGAGGGGAACTGGCTGCAAAAAAGTGTTACCCCCAGCATCAGGGTAGAATGGGTGAGCGTGTAAATAACCCAGCTTACCGCGGTTTTTTGCATCCATGTACCAATAAGCGATATGGATTGCCCTGTAAAGAATAGCCTGTAATTACGGCTCTTAAAAGCCCTGAATGTATTAATATTCATTTATTATCCCCCTGTATTTCTTTCCTTAACCTATGAGCAGTGTCATTCAAAATCAACTATTTTGGTTAACGGTTTTATTACTTGCTTTAACAATTCCTGTTCCTCTTTGGTGCAGGTTGCTTCAATTGCTTTGGCCAGCCATTGGTCGCGCTCGCCGCGTATACGGAGCATGGTTTTTTCTCCGTCGGCGGTTAATTTTATCAGTACTTTGCGCTTATCGGTTTCCGACGCGGTGCGGGTAATATAGCCCAGCTTCAGCAAATTGGCCAGTATGCCCGACATGGATTGATTGGTGATCTTTTCCTGGGCAGCCAGCTCATTTGGAAGCATTTCTTTGTATTGATACAACGAGGCAAGCGTTGACCGCTCGGTAAGGGAAAGCTGAAGCCCCGTTGCCGATTCTTTACGCAGCTTTTTAGTTAGCCGGGTTACCGACGTGCGCAGGTCTGATACAAATTCGAGGTTTTTATTATCCATTTTATTGTAAGATAAACTAATAAGTTTGCCTTACAAATATGGGATAATTTTAGGATAGAATTATCATGCGGGGGTAAATTTGGAATAATTACGGAGTGGTATTATTTATTTTTCATCGCCTTCCAGTCTTGCTATGGTTTTCTTAGCCGCCTCCAATCTTATTTTTTTATTCTTTTCCACCATCGTTCGGGTCATCCATTTTTCTAGCTGGTGATGCGCCGGAACCAACAGGGCCGCGATGCAAACAAGGGCAAGCAACATTAATATGGGCGAGTGGTTGGTAGCTTCTTCTAAAAAAGGATGTAAATACAGGTTAATAAACTCAAACGCTATTAATAAAGCAATTATGCCAAAAAACTCAATAACTTTTGGGCTGGTGATAATACTCCTGCTCAGCAGTAAAAATAACAGGATAAAACTTACCAGGCCAACGGCTATGGCCGCATACTGCAAGTTCTGTTTCCTTTCGATCGATAACTCTTTTTGCCGTATATCTTCTTCAAAACTTAAGGTTTGCGCTTTCGTTTCTTGCTGGTTACTATCTACCCTGGCTTTGGCTATGGTATATACTTCAAGGTACTTTAAAGCGCTGTCTGTTTTGTTCCGGCTCTTAAAATATTTATATAACGAATCAGCAGAGCCCACTTTCCAGCCGTCCCTTTTATTACGCATAGCCAGGTTCATTATTTTTCTGTTATAAAAAAAAGCAGAATCAGCGTGGCCGGTCTTCGCAAATAGATTCACCATTCCCATGTATGCAACAACTTTGTTCCGGTCAGAATTAAAGGTTCGGGTTGCTTTTAAAGCTAATTTAAAATAAGTGGTGGCCAGCTCTATGTTTCCTAATAACAAATGGGTGTTGCCCAAATCGGTAAGCGCAAATACCTGGGAAGTCGAGATAAAGCTTTTACTCCACACTTTGTTCTTTCGAAGCAATATCTCATAATTTTGCTGCTGATATTTTAGCGCAGAGTCTGGCTGTCCCTTTCTTAAAAAAGTGAACCCGATATTTCCAGTAATGATCGATTTTTCTTCACGTTCAATGCCATTGTTAGCTATTTTTAATGCCTTAAACGTGTATTCGAGGCTCTTCGGGGCATTATTCGGGTAACACACTCCCAACACCGTATAAACCATAGAAAGGACGCGCGGATCAGGATTTTCTTCGGCAATTTTTAGCGCCTTTAGGGCATATTCTAATCCGCTTGCGCGGCTGCCTAATACTAAAAGGGCATAACCCCTGCCCGCCAAACCCAAAGCCTCCGCTTTCAGGAAATGGCTTTCCTGCCCAATGGCCCTCACTTTTTCGGCGTAGAATAATATAGAATCAGGAGGCAGGTAAGTGGCCATCAACATAATATTCATAGCGGCATTGGTTCTGTCACTATCTGTTTTAGATGTGCGTACTATTTTGTATAACTTATCCGTTGGTGTTTGGGCGTTGGCAGCCGCAAAAAACAGTATAAATAAAATAAGTAGGCGCATTAATTTCATGTTTCCCGGAAGTTCGTAATACGGTTATGGCCGTTATGTGGCAGTAAGTTACTATTAAACCCTGTAATTAAAAAACAAGCCCCCCGAATTGCAAATGGTTTATGCCCCCAAGTTACTCTGCTTTCTTACGCAGTATAACCCCCGGGCGTTTTTTTATCGGCACCACAGCCCTGGTAGTGGTTGTCCCCTTTGGAGCGTTGGCCAT
>CAISKH010000249.1 GCA_903885865.1 uncultured Mucilaginibacter sp. | reverse complement strand
TGGTGTATAATGTAACATCAGGGCCGCTAACTACCTGGCGCAAAAAAAGCGCGGCTACAGAAGTTGTTGTATCCTTATCAGCATCAATATCAGGCAAGTGATTTTTGTTGTTACTAACCCGGCCCAAATAACTTATATATTTATTGTCAGGAACTATAAAAAAACTTTTTAGGTCAGCAGGTGTAAAAGAAGTTGCTACTTTATCTTCTGCAGCTGTTTTAACAATAATTAGCTGCTTCTGTTCATTATAATTAATAAACCCTTTAATGGTATCTTTATTATTAACAACAACATATCCCCGCTGATAACTTGTTTGCGCAATGGCATTTAGCGTCATAAACACCAATACGAGGTTAATTAAATGTTTCGTCATTATTAAAGGTTTAAATTGCAGGCTTAGGATAGCGAATGTAATTCTTTTTATTTAAAAGCAACAATATGTTTTTTACACTATTTAAACGGAGTTGCAGGAAGGCTTTTGATTCTCCGTTATTTCGGGGCATAGTATAAAATGAGAAGCAGAATTAGCTCTCGAACGAAGAAAAATCACACTCCAATGCTTCCCTGTCCCAGTTACCGGTATTGGCGGCGGCTATGTAAGTGGTTTCTAAAAATTCAAGTAAATTATTTTCCGGATTGGCTGCCTGGCGAACATCTTCATATTTTAAAAAGAATTCCCCCATTTCTGTACTATAAAATGCCTGGGCCGGTTTAACGGGCTGTTCGCCGAAACCGGCCGTTGTTGGGTAGCAATAAGCATAAAAAGCAGGATGTGGGAACTGTTCACTGCCCGGCCAAAAACCGCAACTACTTACTTCGTGCGAATAGGCTTCCTGCATTACCCTGTCGGGCATATTGGGTATACCGCCCGGATGTAATGGAGCCCTCCTGCCCGAAAACCGGGTTACGGCCAGGTCAAACCCACCCCAAAAAAAATGTACCGGGCTGCATTTGCCGCTAAACCCAGCCCTGAACTTGTTGAAAATTGCATTTATTTTTAATAATGCAGTAAAAAACAGGCTGATCTGTTTTTTATCGTACGATTTATGTACCTCGTCTTTTTCAAAAGGAATAGCCGGGTCTATTTCATTCGGGCAGGCATAAATAGTGACATCAATTCCCATGACTTTTAATTTTTCAAAAAGTTCAGTATAAAATGAGGCCACCGTGCGTGGATATAACTCCATTTTTTGGCTTTCGCCGGAACTTGAAGTTATTAGCAACTCATGCGCGATGAAATCGAAATCTATTTGAAAACTACCATCCCCGTAAGGAATATTGCCGGTAGTTAACCCACGCGGATATACGTATAAAGTAACATGCCATGAATGGTTAAGCCAGGGCATATTTTTCATGCGTATCTTTCCAACTATCTGTGTCCATAACTGAACGGTGGCAACGGTATCTTTTAATTTATCAAAATTTAGTTCCGGCCAGCTGTTATTAGATCGGGTTGCCATATTATGTTATAAATATTTGTCTCTATGCTCGTTCAGAGCGATATATAAAACTATTCTCTAATCACTATTGACTACTCACCTTTGACTATTCACTGCTCACCATTTAATTCACCGCCATCAATATTTTAATATATTTAACAGGTGCGCTGCCATAACCCAGGAACTGCTCGTTAAAATCTTTTAGCTTGTATTTATCGCCCATTTTAGTTTTATACGCTTCGCGCAGATCCATAATTTCTTTATAGCCATCATAGTAACAATCAAGTTGTACGCTGGTAAGGCTTACACGCCTCCATTTGCCCTCGGCCTCAGCCTGTTGCTGAAAGGCCTCATGAGTAAGAAACGTAATGGCCTGTTCCCTGGTCATGCTGTTACAATGCACTGCATAATCTAATATCGAATTACAAACCGAACGTAAATGCCATTTGTACCACATCAGTTTCATTTCCGGTTCATCATTATAACCATTATCCAGCATCATTTGTTCTCCGTAAACTGCCCAACCCTCAATCATGGTACTGCTGCCAAAAACAGACTTAATAAGGCTTGTTGCCTTATTGGCATATACTAACTGCACATAATGGCCGGGTATAGCCTCGTGCATACATAGTATCTGCAAAATATACTGGTTGTATTCGCGCAGGTAACTTTCGGCTTTTTCGGCGGGTAGCCCGGCAAGGCTGGTCACGTTAAAATAGGAATTGCCATTTTTATCATACGGCCCCGGCGCACTCATGGAAGCAATGGCTACACCTGCGAAATAAGCGGGCTGTTTACGTACCTGCAAAGGTTTGGCAGGGTCGAGCGTAACAAGGTCTTTTGTTTTTACAAAAACTGTTAATTTGGGTAACTGTTTTTCGATCGTCGACTGAAATTGATCGGCCGTGGTATGTTTGCCCGAAAGTGTATCAAGCACCCGGCCAATCATTTCGAGCGAGTCGGCAGGAATAGCTTTTTTGCCGAAATATTTAGGCCATAGTTGCCTGCTCAATTTGGCCATTTCCCGATGTACCTGCTTTTTTCGCTCGGTTGCCGAGTTAAACAATTGCTGCGCATTATAGGCCGATTGCGTTTCGTATTTAAACTTATCCTCATACAACTCTTTACCCAGCCTGAAACTGCGCGGATGGTCGTTTTTTAAATTTTTTAACCAGGTTATATACCCTTTAATGGCTTCGGCGACTGTTTGCGCTCTTTCCGTCATTTGCTTTTGTTCAGCCTTGGGGATATTTGTTTTCTTTAATGAATCGGTAAAGTCTTTTTCTATCACACTGATGCCACCCGTTTGTTGCTCAATTGCCTGTTGGGTTAGCTCAATTACGGGGTTCTTTATTTGCTTTTCGGCTTCTTTATAATAAGCCGGCAGGTTGGCCATTTTTTCATAAAAATTATGAAGGCGTTTGGCTAAAGGCGCGTAGTTTTCGTTCAATATATGGGCAAATACCGGAATAACATTATAGGAGACGGGGTCCCATTCATATGATTTTAACTGCACAATTTGCCAGTTGGCATATTCTAATTGGTTTTGAAGTATATGGTAATCGATTTGGTTTAACGCAGAGAGGTTGTTTACCTCAAAACGCGACAAGGAATCATTTTG
>CAISKH010000248.1 GCA_903885865.1 uncultured Mucilaginibacter sp. | reverse complement strand
TTTTTATTTTTTTTAATGTGATGGATAAATTAAACTGATTGGTTTAAACACATTATTAATATCTTCAACGTTTTCTGTTTATTGCGCAGCATGATCATTGCGTTATCAGCCCTTACCTTGCGCGTATCTTCCTGTTTGGCCGAGCCTACCCAATCGCAATACCAACCTCGTCAGTTAATTGTTTATAACTGCCAAGTTAAAACTATTGATGGTTTTTAATAGTTTTGGAACTGCCATAATACAATGACGATACAGGAAATACTAAAAACTTACTGGAACCACGATGCCTTCCGCCCGATGCAGGAGGATATTATACAGTCAGTATTATTGGGGCATGATACTTTAGCGCTGCTGCCAACCGGCGGGGGCAAGTCGGTTTGTTTCCAGGTGCCTGCAATGGCCAGGGATGGGATTTGCATTGTAGTATCGCCGCTCATCGCTCTGATGAAAGACCAGGTAGAGAATTTGAAGGCCAAGGGTATTGAAGCGGTCTCCATTGTATCGGGTATGAATAAGCGGGAGGTCGATCTGGCGTTGGATAACTGCATTTATGGCCAGGTTAGATTTTTATACCTTTCACCCGAACGTTTATTGTCTGAGTTGGTGCGCGAACGCATCAAATACATGAAGGTAAACCTGTTCGCGGTTGATGAGGCGCATTGTATATCGCAATGGGGATATGATTTCAGGCCATCATACCTGCATATCGCCGACCTGCGTGAGCTACACCCTGAGGTACCGGTATTAGCGCTTACTGCTACTGCAATCGCTGCAGTGAGGGTCGACATACAGGATAAGTTATTGTTTAAAAAGGCACTCGTTTTCCAAAAAAGCTTTGAGCGCAAAAATATAAGCTATGTGGTGCAGTATGAAGAAAACAAGCCGCGCAAAATGCTTGATATTGCCGCCGGCGTAACGGGCAGCGGCATAGTGTACGTACGCAGCCGGAAAGAATGTGCCGAAATAGCTAAATTTTATAATGATAACGGCATTAAAGCTGATTATTACCACGCCGGCCTTACACCGGATGAACGATCAAAAAAACAGGAAAGCTGGAAAAGCAATCGCACCCGCATTATGGTGGCAACTAATGCATTCGGGATGGGTATTGATAAGCCTGATGTGCGTTTTGTGATACATAAAGACCTGCCGGAAAGTTTGGAAGCGTATTACCAGGAAGCGGGCAGGGCAGGGCGCGATGAACATAAAGCATACGCTGTTTTACTATATAATAATGGCGACAGGATAAAACAGGAGAAAATGTTCGCGCTAAGTTTCCCGGCGGTTGATGAGATCAAACTGGTTTATCATTACCTGTCGAATTATTACCAGGTAGCGTATGGCGCGGGGGCGGGTATTAGTTTCGATCTTGACCTGGGCGATTTTTGCGCCAAATACAAACTGGATGTAATAAAAACGTTAAACGCCCTCAAGTTTCTGGAGCAGGATGAGTACTTATCATTTAGCGAAAGTGTGTTTTTGCCATCCCGGTTTCGGTTCGAGGTATTGAATGAGCAACTATATAACTTCCAGATACAAAACAAGGGATGGGACGCGTTCATTAAAACCTTATTACGCTCATACGGCGGTGCGTTTGAAAATTATGTACGATTGAAGGAGTTCGAACTGTCGCGCCGCACTCACATGAGTGTGCAGCAGGTAATTGAAGGGTTAAAACAATTGCAGGAATACAATATATTAAGTTACCTGCCGCAAAACGACCAGCCACAGGTAACTTATTTAAAACCGCGTCAGCAGCCTGATAACCTGTATATAAATAAACAATTTATTGAACAACGCAAAGCCACCTATCTTAAAAAGATGGAGGCGGTATTCGCTTATTGTACACATAAAAAATGCAGGAGCCAGTTACTCTTAGCTTATTTTGATGAACCCAATAGCGATAAATGCGGTATAT
>CAISKH010000247.1 GCA_903885865.1 uncultured Mucilaginibacter sp. | reverse complement strand
ACCCTTTCAAAATTAATTTTTCAGGCCGGCTATTTTCATATTGATGAACTGAAAATGCCAACGACATCCTATTTATTATGGTCAGACACAAATTTTGATATTTCGATAAAAAGTTTAATTCACGGGAAAATAAAAAAGAATTTTTCTATTCTTTTATTAAGCTCTGAAGAAGAAAAGGGCAACGAAATAAGCGCAAGGAAAATAATTATTTCTGCAGTAGCCCAGATACGAAATGCTACTAGAAACAATAAGTTATTGTTACAACATAACATAGAATATGGATTTGTTAGAAATTTATTAGGTGGTTGTGTACCAGCAGAAATATTCTCTATTGCAATTTTTATATATGGTAAAGTAAATCATTTACATAGCCTAACAGTTAGTGGTGGTGTATTATTCCTAATATACTTGATTCCAATACTTTTTAGTAGAAAGCTATTAAATGTATATGGGGAAAACTATGCAAAAATATTACTTAACCAGTTTTTAAGTACAAAATAACCACTATGCCTGTAGTCTTTAGACTACCTAACAGTATCTTCTTATTTGATTAGCGCGTGTAGAGATTGCTTCGTTCCTCGCAATGACGCGTCGGTTAGGTTATTGGTAACTCCCCCGCAAGCGTCCCCGCTTGTGCGTATACTATCCTGACAAACCTCTTTTAGAACAAGACAGGCTCATTAAAATCATCGGGGATATTTACTTTTCCTTCCAGCCCGCCTAATTTCCTTTTGGGTGACCCTGCTGCTGTTTTTTCGGTAAGAAAGGTAACCATAACTTCGGTTTTAGATTTTACCGGCGGAGTTTCCTCAAGGATGATTTGTCCGTGATCATAATATCCTTTTATAGTTGAAAGCATGATTGTACTTTATTTTTAATGTAAAGATAATTAATTTTCTATTTAAATACTGCGTTTAGTGCAAGCGCCGCCCCATAGCACATAGTTGCCTGTGCGACACAGACAACGGATTTAAAACCCCATTAATCCTACGAATCATGGTTCAGACAAAAAGGCCATTGCGCCCCGGCCGCGTTAGCGATAGAAATGAATACCGGCCACTTCGGGGGCCTCAGTGCAGGCCCGCGCCTAATGCCAGCAGGCGTATGAATGTATAGCGCGGCCCGCAGGGAACGCCATAATGATAATCCTGGTAGTTATCGGGAAGGGTAATAATGTTGTCTTAAAGAAAAAATCTGTCTTGATGATCAGCAAGTGTAGAGATTGCCACACTCGTACCTCGTTCGCAATGACGCGCGGGGTTAACAATGTGTTCACGAGCGTTCACAAGCGTTCACGGAGCGTTCACGAGCGTTCACGCTCAAAAACCGTGAACACTTGTATTTATTGGCTATCAACCAGTTATAACAAAGCCGGCTGCCAGCCCTGCCTGCCGGCAGGCAAGCCCTCCCCCGCGCCCTCCGCCCCGCACCATCCCACCCCAATAAATTCTATTTTTTCCGAAACAAAAACAGCCGTTAATTCGTATAAAGGAAAAGAGAAATATTTTTGCAACAAAAATGTGACAATGTGATTAAACTTTTTAAACTTTGTACAGTCATAGCAAAATAGCACCAAATTATGTAACCTCTTAATCCCCTTAAAAGTATGAAAACATTAAAGCTCACTTTAATTGCCGCGGTACTGCTGGCCGTAGGCTCGTGTAAAAAAACCGACACATCGGGCGCGGTAACCGCGGATATTGCCACCGATATGGCCGCCGCCTCGCTTTCGCAAAACTCGTTCGGCCTTACTTCGGTAACCGATAATGTTATTGTTAACGCGCAAACACTTAACAGCATTAATACCGGCGGACAAGTAATTAACGGGGTTGGCACAAACGCCACCATAGTACCCCAGGCCTGCGGCACCACTCTTGCCGATAGCGTTAGCAATTCGGGTTCAAACTCATCAGTTACTTTCAGCTATTTTATTAAGTACCTGCGCACCTTAAATTGCAACACCGCCAGCCAACCCGATAACCTGGTAAACGCCATTACGTTTCATGGTAATTATGATGGTCCGCGCATTACCTCAACTGATGCCGGTACGGCCAACTTTACCATAGCCGGTTTAACCACTACGGCCACCAACTTTGTAATTAACGGCGAGTATATCCGTAAGGGCTCGTTTACCTCGAAGGTTGACACTAAGGCCAGCGGCGCCAGCAGTATTGATATTAAGGTTACCAACCTTATGCTGAGCAAACCGGGCCGTGCTATTGTT
>CAISKH010000246.1 GCA_903885865.1 uncultured Mucilaginibacter sp. | reverse complement strand
TTATCTTCTTGTTGGGCCATCACTTTGCTATAAAATCAAATAAAAACATTAGCTGTACTACCGGCAAATAAAAAAACGAACCAAACATAAGCTTACGTGCCGATTCAATTTGCAGTGTGCGCATTAACACAAACGCCAGGTATAAAAATATCAGGCTGCAAATTAACGAAACGCCGAATACATACCGCCCGCCATACCCATAAATAGTAGGCAGTAAGCTAACCGGCACTAATATCAATGTAAATATAAAAGTAATTATCGCGCTGGCGCGATCTCTTTTTTGGGTGGGCAACAGCCGGAAACCTGCCAGTTTATAATCATCATCCAATACCCAGGCAATTGCCCAAAAATGCGGGAACTGCCATACAAACTGTATACCGAATAAGATTAGCGCTATACTATCTATTTTTCCATGCGCGGCCACATAACCAATAAGCGGCGGCAAAGCGCCCGGTATAGCGCCCACAAATACCGCAATTGGCGATTTACGCTTTAACGGCGTATAAGCAAAAGCATATAATATAATAGAAAATACCGACAGCAGCCCGGTTAATACATTTAGGCTGCCCAATAAATAAGTGCCTGTTATAGCCATAAATAGCCCTAAAACCAATGCCTGCCCGGTAGTCATACGGCCAGCCGGGATAGGGCGGTCGGCAGTGCGTTTCATCAGGCGGTCCAGATCTTTTTCAATGATCTCGTTAAAACAGTTTGCTGCCGATGTTACCAAAAACCCGCCTACTATCAGCTTTGCCCAATCGGCCCAAATAATAATGCCATTTTCTTTGCTCCCTATCAAATAAGATATAGAAGCCGAGAACACCACCAAAAAGGTTAACCGTAGTTTGATCAGTTTTGAAAAATCGCTTCCCTTCATTTACGCACCCCCTGTATATTAACCGATTGATATAAATTGAGCATTAAATAAAATTGTCCGCCAAATACCAAGGCTGCCAATAAAATATGTGCTGCCTGTGCAAACGGCGGTAATGATAAATACGATAATATAATGCCAGTAACAATTTGCAAAACGATCATCAAAAAAGTAAAACTCATTATTTGCTGTTGCAACGAATGCCTGTTAAAAGTTCGTCGAATAAATGCGTATAAAGCCAGGTTGATCAATAATACTAATAGGGCTATATCCCTGTGCTGTACAAATATTGCCCCCGCATCGGTTATCCAGTCGCCCCGGTAACCGCCTTGCAAACGGCTGGTTACGGCATCAATTTTTTCACGTACTTCTGCACCAAATGCTATTTGCACTATACTTAACACTAATGCCAATAAAGTAACTACATGGGTAACCGAACCGGTGTTCAATTTCGGCCTGCCGTAAACTTTCGCCAAATGATAGGTGGTTATACTGATAGCCAATATGGCCAATGCCAGTAATAAATGTACCGTTATTATCCATGCTACCAGGTTGGTTGATACCACTAATGAGCCGAGCCAGGCCTGGAAACCTATCAGTATTAAATTAAAAACACTTAAAAATGGTATAAGCCTGTTGCTGTCGCGATAGCTAAAAGAATATATTGCAGCCAATAGCAAAAATATACCCGATGCCGCGCCTATTAAGCGGTTAATATATTCCGTCCAGGTTTTGGCGGCATTAAATTCTTCAGGTATCAGTATCGACCGGTCTTCGCGTATACGATGGGCAAGGTCACTGAACCCAAATACATCCAAAGTTTTCGCAAATCGCTGGTTTTTAGCTAAACGGCCTGCTACATATTTTTGCTTATAATTTGCGGGAAGATCAGTCGTGGAAGTTGGAGGTATGTATCCGCCAAAGCATTTGGGCCAGTCGGGGCAACCCATTCCCGAGCCGGTGCTGCGCACTACGCCACCTGCTAATATTAATACAAAAAGCAGCACGATACTTAAGAGGTTAATTTTTCGAAATCTGTTTTTTGATGTGGTATTGCTCATCTAAATATTTTCTAACAAATTAGGGTAACTGTTTTTTTAGTCTTTAGTCTTGAGTTCTAAGTCTTAAGTCAAAAGAGCCGGAATGACTTTTGACTTA
>CAISKH010000245.1 GCA_903885865.1 uncultured Mucilaginibacter sp. | reverse complement strand
TTTTACAATGGAAAAAATAAACCCAATGGCATTAAACCTGGAAAAGCTAAACACAGAAAAAAATAAAGCGACATTAGGTTTTAGATGTTGCCCGAAATTAAAATTGCGTTTAGCCCAAGAAGCCCAAAAGCTAAATATTACCCTTAGCGATTATGTAGAAAGCATTGTGTCTAATTACGAACCCGGTGTAAAAAATTTGGCACCGGAACTAAAAGCGAAAATTGAATTTTATGAAAATGATATTTTGAAAGATTTTTTTACCGCAAACAAGGGCAAAACATTTGATTTTAAAAACGCAAAGGGCGAACCCATAAAAATCACTATAAACAGTTTACAGGACATTTACACAGTATTAATTAATTCATTTAAAACCTCAAAACCATGATAGAACAAGTTGCATTTCCATTAGCTATGGCCGGAGCTACAACCGGCATTTCCGGCATTGTTATAGCTTTATTATTAATTGCCTGTTTATTCCTTATGCTTGTGTTAGGAGGTGGGCGGCAAAAGCAGCAAGAATAAAGTGGGGATTAAACCTGTAACCGTTTACAGCCGGGTTTGACAAAATAACTTAGATTTGAATCTCATCTTTATTTTTAAACCGCACGAATGACAATTAGCGATATTATAACTTTACTGAGTTTAATAATTGCAATAGTCGCTATTATATCTGAGAGGAATAGGAGGCATATACTTTTAAAATTTCATATTATAGATTATCTTTTAGGCAATGATATATTTCGGTGTATTAGATAATTTAATAACATCTATTATTTGACTTTTTGAAGGGTCGGGCGTGGGTTGTTTAGCATGGTTTTTAGTATGGGTTTCATATCGACCTTACCGGCCTCGTATTTGGCTATTAGCTGCTTATCAGTTAGTCCCTTAGCTTTTGGTGGTTGTTTCTTGCTCATATTGAAGTTGAATAGGGTAATGACTTAATATAGCTCTCCATAAACCCAAAATCAGGCTTTCCGCTTTTGTCTACGGGTAATTTTATTCTTGACCTGTTCATTTTGGTAGTTTCCCATTTTCTGCCATAATTAAAGCGAAACTTTTCCAATCGTATCAACGTGATTAAAAATAATGCAACATACTTATTCATTGCAAATTTACCATACAGCACATTGACATCATCGCTTGCCCAAAATGAATCTGGTTGGTAAAACGCTTCACCTACGGAACCATTATAGTTTACAGTAATCGTATTCCCTTTGTGGATAGGTTCTTGTCCGATAAAATCCCGGTACCCATTATTTGAATCTATTGCGCCTATAAATGGCGTATTACCCGAAATAAATTCTTCTTTTACTAATCGCTTTCCCTTTATAATTTCAAAAAGCTCATTGTAATAAAAATACTTCCACTTAGATACATGAAGTAATAAGTCATCATTTTCTATTCTCTTTTCGGATGGAATAGCAGGTATGGTAGTTCCTTCAACCCACTTAGGAATTTCTTTAATGCTTGGAACCAATATGTCTCCCAAAGTTTTATTTGCCTGTCTGCCATAACTGTACCGGTATTTATTGGCCCGGATACAAAGACAATAAAAGAGTTTCTGCTTTTCAGAAAGGCTTGTTTTGGGGCTTAGACAAAATATATGGTACCCCGTGTAGAAATCTGATGTCTGCAAAAATGATTCTAAAACCGAACCACCCAGGGAAACGGTTATTAAACCGGCACTAAATGGCTCAACATCGGATAGGCGTTCTACTTTTGCGGAGACCCCGTTATTCTTTGCTGTTCTGGAAATGAAATTGACCCCCAGATTCTTTTCAGTTAATCTGTTTAACTCAAAACCATTACCATAGGTAATTGTAAATATGTCCGACAGTTTTTCCATTTCTAATTATTCAAAAATTGAAAGGCGATATAGTTTTTAATAACTTCCATAAATTTACCTTGGTTTAATTCGGAGTAATCCGTTTCCATATACGCCTCCGCACACCATTCGTCACCTGCGGCCACGGCCCTCATTACGCTGTGCCCAGCAATAACCTCTTTATTCAAATAGGAATTAACCCAGTGTTTTTTTATTTCGTCCCAGGTTCCCCTCGCATCTATCCTTCCCTTGTTTTTTACTTTAATAAAGCCATCATCTTTCCAATATCCAAACCATGTCTTTTTGCTGGTAGGATGGGGTATATGTGCAGTAAAAACCATAATACAAGTAACCACGCCGACCTTTGAGTTATGGAATAATTCGTCTGGCATAGACATAACCGCTTCCAAGGTATGATGTTCTAATATTTTTTGTTTCCAGCTCAACATTTCACCACTTTGAGCGAGGGCGCAACTCATTGGGATAATTGCAATACACTTACTGCCCTTTTGTAGCATTTCAAGGTTATTCCAGATAAACGCAAACTCCTCAATGTCTTCCTTTTTAATGGCATACGGTGGATTTAAAAAACCTACATTTGGCTTGAATTTCTGCCGTATCGTTTTTGATATAGTTGGGTCAAAACAATCCCCAAGAACAATATTGCTTTTCCCGTCATTATTTATAATCATATTCGAAACCGCCAGCGTATAAATTTCATCCTGAAATTCAATTCCTATAATCTGCTTTTGCTTAATTCTCTCAATTGTCTTTATTTTCCCACTGGCCAAAGCAATCATTCTTTTCATTCCGCTGATTAAAAAACCGCAGGTTCCCGTACAGTTGTCCAGCAGAACATCATCAACGCTAATCTCAGCCAAATCAGCAAAAAGGTCAGTAATATGCGGGGGCGTTAAAACAATACCTAACCCCTTGTCATTGTTGGCGTATCGAAGAAATTCAATATAAAACTGCCCAAGTGTATCAAAATATTTGTGCGTCTTAATGAATAAATTCACCCTGTTGTCAATATCCGAAATTAAGTTTTCAAAAAAGTGCTTTTCCTTGTTTAGTGTTGCATTACTACTAATGAATGAATACGCCAACTCCAGATTTTGTATTTTATCCTGTGGGATATTTGAGTTTTTTAGCTGCGTTTTAATTGTAAAAAGAAGAGCGCCAGCCAAATCTTTAGCTGTTGTATGTTTTGTATAGCTGTTATGAAAAGCTACGTCCTGTAATGCGATTAGGATTCCACTAATCAATAAGCTCCTATGCGATTCCTTTATCTTTTTAATGTGAAGCTGGTCATTCAATTCTTTTGTGTATGCCAAAAGGGTTTCGTAATCCTGCTTAAATTTCCTTTCATCATTTATGTAAGCATTATGGTAATCCTCAAAACTCAGGATTTTATTTTTCAAGAACGGAAAGGCGGGCCTGTGGTCTTTTCTTAAATTTAAAAACTGCGATACCCTTAGTTCAGCTTTATTCTCACCACTTACGGCAATCGCAATAACATCATATTCCTTACTTAAAAAAGAAGCATATAGCAATACTCCATCAACAGCATATTCGGCATGTTTTTTACGAGTGTCGCCACTATCGTGTTTCTTGACATCTGCCTTACATTCTATAACAATAATTAAATCGCTATACTTTTCTGACTGGATAATAAATTCAGGATAGCCCTTACCGGCACCTTTTTTGGACGCCCCCTTCAACAGTTTGTCTATTTTGGGGTTATCGCACTGTTGCTCATATACGGTTATCCCTTTCTTGTCATAGCCAAGGCTGTCAAGTATCTGCCTGACTATTTTCTCCGTTTTCTTTTCGTTTGCCATTAGTTAGCTATTAGCTGTTTATAGGTTAACCGGAAATTATCTGTTTTCATAAGCGAAACATCAAAGCGTTCAACTTCATTTGCATTGCGCGAATTGTAGCGAAATTCAAACTCTGAACAATATCTGTGTAAGTGTTTTGGGCTGGCATGGTGGTAAACGCCATATATGCCTCTTTTCATATGCGACCAGAAATTTTCTATTCCATTTGTGTGGAAAGCTCCCCTCACATATTCCTTTCCTTTGTGATTCAACGCAACGTGAAAAAAG
>CAISKH010000244.1 GCA_903885865.1 uncultured Mucilaginibacter sp. | reverse complement strand
TTGCAGATGCAATTATCTGTGGACGGAAACGTTTCGGGCCCAAACGGCGAAATGGACTGGATGACCATGGGCTGGGGCGATGATATTAAAAACTATATAATAGCTTTAACCGAACCGGTTGATACCATATTAATAGGGCGAAAACTAGCCGAAGGCTTTATACCCCACTGGTCAGCATTGATGGAAAACCCTGAAACGGCTGATATCTTCACTCAAAAAATGGCGAATACACACAAGGTGGTTTTCTCCAAAACGCTTACTGCCTCTGCCTGGGACAATACCGACCTGGCAACCGGCCACCTGGTTGAAGAAGTAAAAAAGTTAAAGGCAATGGATGGCGGCGACATTATTACTTACGGCGGCGCCGGGTTTACTTCGTCGTTGATAAAGGCAGGATTGATTGATGAATATCATCTTTTTATAAACCCGGCAGCATTAGGTGATGGCATGTCTATTTTCAGGGGACTGGAAGACCGCCTAAACCTTAAGCTGGTTAAATCGCAGGTCTTTGAAAGTGATATAGTTATTTTCTATTATATACATTCATAAATATAGATTATAACTATATGGCATAATACAGTGTTGAATGAGGCGTATTATTGTATCAATGAATGTTACCCTGGATGGTTTTATCGCGGGGTCGGATGGGGGGCTCGACTGGCAATTTCAAAACTGGACCAGCGATATGGCCGAATTAATGGGCGACCAGCTTAGTAAGACCGGCGCCCTTTTATTGGGTAAGAATACTTATAGTGCCATGGCCAATTACTGGCCCGCTATTGGCAACTGTTTGTCATTACCAAGAGATGATATAGCCTTTGCCGCTATGATGAACAGTTGCCCTAAAATTGTTTGTTCAAATTCGCTGACAACTTTAAACTGGAATAATTCGCGGCTGATAAAAGGTAACGCGCGCGGGGAAATATTTAAACTAAAACAACAGCCGGGAAAAGACATCCTTATATACGGAAGCGGCAGGCTGGTGGCATCCCTTACGCGATGGGGGTTGATAGATGAATACCGGCTATGGATTTATCCGGTTAGCATAGGCTGGGGAATACCTTTATTTGCGACTAAATTAAAGCTTAAATTGATGGGGTTGCGGCAATTTTCATCGGGGGTGGTGGTATTGAATTACGCCACAGCGAGTAATCCTGTTTAAAAAACCGGTATATTGCTCATGCTGTTAAATATTGTAAACCGAATGAGCAAGACGCTATTTTTTTTATTTATAATTGGATACGCAACATTGGCTTACGGGCAGTCCAATAAAAAGGTCGATAAAGAATTCGGAGACGGCACTATTTTATATACTACCGATTTTAGCCAAGGTATAAGTACTGATTTTGTTAACCCCGGAGCATGGGTATTAACCAAAGGCGGCATCACCTCAACCACTAAGGGGTTAACAAACTATTTATTGCTAAACCGGCAATATAGCATCAATACACGCAAGTTATCAGTTAAGGTTAGTTTAGGAAAAGATACGCAGTTTGACCTTTTTACATTGGAAATAGACCGCAGCCATCAATGGGGGACATTAATTCAGGTTGACGTAAAGGACAGTCTGCTGAAAATTTATAAGCCTTACAACGCCGATAACCCGGTTTATCCGGAAGTTCTGATCAAACACCAATACACGTTTATTGCCGGCCGCGATTATACCTTTGAAATGACGAATGATCATCGTAGTAATAAATTCATTATTATTGACAATTTAACCGGGGTAACCGATACCACCGTATCGGCAGGCTTAAACGCCGGCTTACTACGTGATGCATTCGCCATCGCCACCGAAAATGGCACGGCGCCTACGGTGAGATCATTTAAAGTTAGCACCCAATATAAACCAGGCATAAAGGTGCTGTTTATTGGCGATAGCATAACAGAGGGGTTTGCTTCCTATCCCGAGTCGTTTAACCAGCCTGGCTGGTCGGCTGTATCGGGTCGCTCGGCGGGTATCGTGGCCGGGGTGCAAAACAGGGTACTATCTGAAATTGCCCTACTCCGGCCTAAATATGTTTCCATCCTGGTAGGCACAAACGGTTTTAGTAATGTGGAAAACTTAACTGCTTTATGTAAAAGCATAATAAAACTGGGTATCACTCCTGTTTTAAATAACATTCCCTGGAAGCTGCCGGGTTCGGTTGTAAAGGATAATGAATACATCAATACCGTACGAAAAAACCTGGGCATAAAGGGCGCAGCTTTTGACGTTGCAACATCAATAGATGGCCATAACACCCAGCAAGACCTCACTCTTTATAACAGGGATGGCATACACCCCAACGAAATGGGCGTACAAAAAATGTTTGAGCAGTTAAAAATAGATGTGCCCGAGTTGTTTAATGACTAAGGCACTACCGGCATCCTGTTTATACTATAACCATATCTCTAACGTTAATTTCAACCGGTTATACTTTATACTATTTATTAGAATATCTTTGGCAACTCAATTACATTACCTGCCGTATCAGGAATGGCTTTTAATGGGTTACGACAGACGGAACAGCGCTTTTTATGCATAAAACTTTTTACGCTTTTTTATTAGGATGCTGCCTGTTGTATGCCCCCGCGGCGATTGCCCAAAAAAAATATACCATTAGTGGCACTGTAAAGGATGTAGCTACCGGCGAAACCCTGATTGGAGCCACTGTAAAATTACAGGAGTTGCAACAAGGAGGCGCGGCAACCAACGCTTATGGTTTTTTTTCGTTATCGGCTCCTGTCGGCGATTTTACGCTCGTTGTAACCTATGTCGG
Source organism: uncultured Mucilaginibacter sp. (assembly GCA_903885865.1). Lineage (GTDB taxonomy): Bacteria > Bacteroidota > Bacteroidia > Sphingobacteriales > Sphingobacteriaceae > Mucilaginibacter. The sequence goes on along the minus strand of CAISKH010000244.1, from coordinate 3,809 downwards.
TTATCAAACAATCACTCAGCCCATAAAATTAGATAAAAACGTACAGGTTAACATCTTGCTTACCGGCGGCAGCAGCCTTAAGGAGATTTCCATAAGCGGCAATAGGCCTAAAAACGAGAATGTGGAGAACCCGCAAATGGGCGTAACACGGTTTGATATGGCCCAGATCAATAATGTGCCCGTAATATTTGGTGAAAAAGATGTTTTAAAAACCATCCAGTTATTGCCGGGTGTAAAATCAACCGGGGACGGCAATACCGGCTTTTACGTGCGTGGCGGTGGATCGGACCAAAACCTCATTTTACTGGATGAAGCCATCGTATATAACGCTTCCCACTTATTTGGGTTTTTTTCCACCTTTAATTCCGACGCTATAAAAGATGTAAGCCTGTACAAAGGCGGAATGCCCGCGCAATATGGCGGCCGCCTGTCGTCGGTAGTGGATATTAAAATGCTTGATGGCAACGATAAAGAATATACGGTACAAGGCGGTATCGGGCTGATCGCGTCGCGCATAAAAGTTGAGGGCCCAATTGTAAAAAATAAAGGCTCATTCATGTTTAGCGTGCGCCGTACGTATGCCGACTTGTTTTTAAAGCTTTCGCCCGATTCGACAACGCGCGGGGCAAGCATTTACTTTTATGATATTAATGCCAAGGCCAATTATCACCTCGATGATAAAAATACCTTATATCTTTCTGGCTATTTTGGCAAGGATGTACTTGGCCTTAAAGACAATTTTGGCACCAATTGGGGGAACCAAACCGCAACACTTCGCCTTAATCATATTTTTAACAGCAAGCTATTTTTAAACACCTCATTTATTTACAGCGATTATAATTTTGTGGTGCAAAGTTTTTCTCCCAATAATTCATTTAAGGTAACTTCAAAGATCCGCGACTTTAATTTGAAGGAAGATTTTGAATATTTCATTAACAATAAAAACACCCTTAGCTTCGGCATCAATTTTACGCATCATACTATTTCGCCCGGCAATGTGGATATTTTTGGTGATGCAAATATCAATACAAAAAGCATACAAAGCCGATACGGGCTTGAAAACTCCGCTTATATTTCTGACGATTGGCACGCGACCAATAAGTTAAACTTTTTATATGGTTTAAGGCTAACCGCATTTTCATTGCTCGGCCCAGGCACAATTACAACCTATGATGCCAATGATGCAGCAATATCATCTGCTAATTATACATCAGGGCAATTCGTGAAAAACTACCTTAACCCTGAACCGCGTATTTCTATGAGTTATATACTCAATGAACAAAGCTCTGTAAAGGCATCATATAACCGCAATACGCAAAACATCCATTTGCTTTCCAATTCAACCGCAAGTTCACCCACTGACCTTTATATAATGAGCAGTAATAATATTAAACCTGGCATTGCAGACCAGGCAGCATTGGGATATTTTAGAAATTCGAAAGATAATATGTATGAGTTTTCGACCGAGATCTACTATAAATGGCTGCAAAACCAGGTCGACTATAAAAATGGCGCCCAGCTGCTGGCAAACCAGGATGTAGAATCGCAATTGGTTTATGGCAAAGGCCGCGCTTACGGACTGGAGGTTTTTTTAAAGAAAAAATACGGAGATTTTAATGGCTGGATAGGCTATACTTTATCAAAAACCGAGAACAAGTTTGATGCCATTAACAACGGCAACTATTTTGCTGCCACACAGGACAGGATACATGATATATCGGCAGTGGGTATTTATAAATGGGGGAAACGATGGACGCTGTCAGGCACGTTTGTTTATGGTACTGGCAACGCGGTTACCTACCCGCATGGAAAATATATTGTTGGCGGATTGACCACATTTTATTACCCCAACCGTAATGCCGACCGTTTGCCACCTTATAGCCGTTTAGACCTGGGTGCAACGTTGGAAGGGAAACCGCATAAAAGATTTCACTCAAGCTGGACATTTGGTATATTTAACGCGTACAATCGTAAAAATCCTTACACGGTTAGTTTTGAGAATAACCCGAATGACCCAACACGTACACAAGCTGTTGAAACAAGTTTATTTGGTATTGTTCCGTCGGTTACTTATAACTTTACCTTTTAACAGATTATGAAAATCAGTTATAAATTAGCGGCTATATTACTTATTGGTGTTAGTATCATATCCTGCAAAAAGGTAATTGAACTAAACCTGGGCAATACCCCGCCGCAATTAGTTATTGAAGGAAACCTAACGGATGCGAGAGGAGGCGCAATAGTAACCATATCCCAATCGGTTGCTTTTGATAATACTAACACTTTTCCGCCGGTTTCGGGTGCTATTGTTAAAGTTATTGATTATAATGGAACGGCCCATAATTTTACTGAACGTACTCCGGGCACTTATAGCTCCAACTTTGCCGGAGCATATGAGAGTAGCTACACACTGCAGGTTCAGGCTAACGGGCAAACCTATACTGCGGTTTCAACTATGCCCTATTATGTTAACCTTGATTCGCTCTCTGTAACAGAGCAGGGCATTGCCGGCAAGACCACAAAAACTATTGCGGTTTATTACCAGGACCCGCCCAATGAAAATAATCAATACCGTTTGGTTATGACTGTAAACGGCGTAGAAGTAAATAAAATATTTACGAGGAATGATCAGTTTAGCGATGGCCGCGCGGTTCAAGCCCTGTTGTACGAGGATGATATAACACTCAAAACCGGCGATAATGTTATTGTGGAGATGCAATGCATCGACCCGACAATTTACACCTATTGGAATACGCTTAGTAAACAGCAGGAAAACGGGTTTAATAATTCGGCAACACCATCTAATCCGCCAAATAATTTTACTCCCAATGTATTAGGATATTTTAGCGCGCACACTTCACAGCGCAGAAGCATTATTATTCCGTAATTATATAGGTTTGTTAATTAGCCGGGTATTATTCTCTGATCGTGAAATTAAATAGTTCTTCAGGGCCACCAGTTTATCTGTATTGATCAGGTCGACACCACAACTTAACATTTCTTTCCAAACCGTCTGGTTATCAGGAGACGCCCACAACCTCACCTGCTCACCGTTTTTATGCGCTATTGACACATAATTGCGCAGCCGCTGTTCTTCGTGTTGCGAAATATTGCCAAAGCCTTTCCATTTCAATAGTTTTGAATACTTACAGCTGGCCATTGTAAATACGTTATTGATGGCAGAATCCTTAGCGCTTTTACGCAGGTCCTCATCAATAAAGGCAAGGCGGCTTTGCTCATTTTTTATAACGTTATAAGGCTTATGCCCCGATAGCACAATGGTAACCGCCCCTGTGGAAACATTACCATTATTATAGCTTGACAGCATGGCTCTGTATTTTTCAAGCACCGGCTCCAGTTCAGCATAGGTTTTTTCAGCGTCCGATTTAATATCGATCATTAAAGTTACTGTCTGATCAGAACCGGCATATACATGGCCGTTGTTTTTACCTGCCTGTTCAAACAGCGGCTCTAAGTAAAGGTTCTCCAGCGTTCTTTTCCCCTTAAAATAAGGATTTATGTGTGCCACAACCAATTTATTACCATGTAAAAAAACATCAGCTTCTATATGGGTGTAGCCATTACTTTCGGCATCCAGTAAAGGGTGCTTATGCAGGTAATCATTATGTGCGAAGCCATTAGCGAGGGTTATAACCTGCGATTTAACAATCAGGGGAGAAATAAAAATCAGTAAAATAAAGAGCGTCCTTTTAAAATAAAGGCGTAGGGGTATTAGCGGCATGATCAATAGTGTATTATAATTGTTACAAATGTAAATGTATGACTATACGATGACATTTTTAAACTAA
>CAISKH010000243.1 GCA_903885865.1 uncultured Mucilaginibacter sp. | reverse complement strand
GTAAGCGGTAGCTATGCCTTTACCACGGCCGGACTAGCTAATAATACCATAACCAATACGTCAACCGGCAAATCAACCACGCAGTTTATTAACCTCGACAAAACCAGTAGCAATTATTTTATATGGACAGGTTTTAACAGGAAAATAAAACCGATAGATATTAATGTAGGTATAAATGCAAACGCCAGCAGCTACATTTCATACGGGTATATTAATAACGCGTTGAACATGTCGACCAGCACATCGTACTCAAGCCAGCTTTCTGTTTATAAATATGATGAAGATAAATACGAATTTAATTTGAGCGGAGGGCCGGGCTACTCTATCAATAAATCGTCGCTGCAACCAGGCAATGCCAGCAATGCGGCAACGTTTAATGCCTATAGTTCGGGCAATGTGCAGTTGCCGGGCAGTTTTTCTGTTGCTACCGATGTTGATTATCATTACAAAGCCAAAACAAGTAGTTTCGATGCCCAGAGGACAACCATCTGGAATGCTTCTATCAACAAAACATTTTTTAAACAAAAAAACCTTAAGCTATCAATAATAGGCAATAATCTGCTCGATCAGGATATCAATAATTACCGGTATGCAAATGGCAACACCATTGAGCAAACGAGCAGCACCGGCATAAAAAAGTATTTTATGTTTATGATAACATGGGATTTCACTAAATTCAATACTATCCCGGAAAAAAACTAACAGGTATGAAAAGTATTCTTGTAACCCTCGCATTATTATTAACCGGCAATATCCTGTTTGCCCAAAACGCGCATTTTATAACAAGCGGTACCATTAATTTTGAACGGACGGTAAATGTATACGGCCTTATTAAAGACCAAATGGGCAAAACTCCAAATGACTATGATATAAAAATGTTTGAAGAGTATAAAAAAACGGATCCCCAGTTCCGGAAAATGCAAAGCACTTTAATGTTTGACAAGAATAAAACGCTGTTCGTCCCGGTCCCTTCCGAAAAAATACGGCTCATGTATGACGATAACCCCAGCGCCACCCAAAGCAATACGGTTTATACTGACATTGCTGCAGGCCAAAGCACTACACAAAAGGAAGTTTATGACGAGGTTTTTTTGGTGAAAGACAGCACGCGCAAAATAAAATGGAAGCTCACCAGCGAAACCCGCGAAATAGCCGGCTATACCTGCCGCCGCGCCAATGCCATTATTATGGATTCGGTTTACGTGGTTGCTTTTTATACCGATAAAATACATGTTAACGGCGGCCCCGAAACATTTACCGGCCTGCCCGGTATGATATTGGGCGTTGCCCTCCCCCACGACAACGTAACCTGGTTTGCAACTAAAGTTACCGAAGCTACCGGGTCACCCACTGATCTCATCCCACCCAAAAAAGGAAAACCGGTAAACAACAAACAGTTGTTTGATATATTAAAGCAGGTGATGAAAGGCTGGGGCCCTACCGCTTTACATGAGTTGAAGGTATTTACAATGTAGCTTTATTTCTTAGGCGTTTTTCTCAACTTGAGGATAATTGAAGTATTCTGTACGCAGTTTCTACAGGCATATAAAAATTATTTAACATAATGGTGGCATAGTTTTGCCAGTGTTCACGGAGCGTTCACGCTCAAAAAACGTGAACACCTGTAACTATTGTATATCAATAAGTTAACAAATTAAGGCTTATCAAAATCCTGACATATAAGTAGGTAAAGCATTGACAGGGTTGAAATTTTTCCTTAGATTTAATTTGTTATCACCTATAAAACCGTAAAAATGTCATTCCAGGCGTATCTCGATAATATCCGGGCGAAAACAGGCAAGGGCCCGGTAGATTTCAGGCAACTAGCCGAACAAAAAGGTTTCACCCAAAACGGCGAAGTCAAACCAGCCGTAAGGGCAGGCGAAATTATAAAATGGCTAAAAGAAGATTTCGGCCTGGGCCACGGGCATGCTATGGCTATTTATGCCTTACTCAAAGGGGTAAAAAAGGAGGGTAATAAATAATCCTATATTTTTTTAATCTGCTAAAACTTTTCTGCCTTCTATAAGTTGCCTGTAATAAAGACAGTTATGGCGACCATAGAAAATACAGTTGACCGCAGCTTGCGGCATTGGTGGATATTTTTAATACGCGGATTGATATTTATAGCCGCAGGTATTTATATTCTCTGCTCGCCGGCCACCGGCCTTATAGCGCTGGGCTTTATGTTCGGGCTCATCATTTTTATAGCAGGTATTGCAGAGCTATTGCACGTTTACCATGCCAACAAAGCCAAAAACCGCGGTTGGCATTTAATACTGGGCATTATTGATATTATATTGGGTATTATCCTGATGGGGCATATAACAACAAGTTTAACCATACTGCGCCTTGCAATAGGCCTATGGTTCCTGGTTCGGGGAATATCGCTGTTTAGTTTTTCGGGCCTGGTGCGCCGGTCATGGGTGCTGGCCCTTGGCGGTATAATAACCATGGTGTTTGCACTAATGATACTGTTTAACGCAGTATTAGGGAACATGACCATGATCTTATGGATGGCCCTTGCTTTTATTATTTCAGGAATATTTAATATAGCACAGGCTTTCTGGTTTAAAACAGCTTCCCCGATCTACTAAACAGTCAAAATTTATTTCCTCTCTAATAAATAACGCCATACAACAGCACTCAGGATACTGCCCAATATGGGCGCAACTATAAACAACCATAACTGACCGATAGCTTCCCCTCCAACAAAAAGTGCGGGGCCGATACTCCTCGCAGGGTTTACCGATACCCCTGTAACCGGTATAGCTGCAATATTAAGAAGCACCAAAGTTAAACCTATGGATATACCCGCAAAACCACCATGTATGTTCTTTGTAGAGGTAGCCCCGAAAATAACAAACAGGAATATAAAGGTAAAAATTGTTTCAACTATAAAACCAGCCTGTAAGTTGTAATGCCCGGGCGATAAAGCGCCGTAGCCGTTTTGCCCCAAGCCATTAACGGCAAGGCTGTATCCGTCTTTACCCGATGCAATGAGCAGCAGGATACCGGCTCCGGCAATGGCCCCAAGTATTTGGGCAATAATATAAATTACAGCTTCTTTTGCTTTCATCCGCCCGGCTACAACCATACCGATAGAAATGGCGGGGTTAAGATGGCACCCCGAAATATAGCCAATGGCATAGGCTAGTGCCACAACTGTTAAACCAAAGGCGAAGGATATACCTAATAAGCCTACACCGGTTGCGCCATTTGCCCCGGCAATTACTATGCTGCTGCAGCCTATTAAAATAAGAGCAAGCGTGCCAAAAAATTCGGCAGCGAGTTTGGAGAAAGTATTTGTTTCCATGTCAGGTTTTTTTAATTTGTGAGTTGAAAAGGAATAATTGGATTTACATTACAATAATAGGTAATTAAAAACGAGGTTTAAATACGATTGCCAACAACTATTAATAAAAATTGTATAAAGCATTCGGAATATTCATCGGGCTATTGTTGCACCAGAATAGGTTTAGCTTTTATCGATCAGGGCAAGATAATAATTAAGCTTTTGCAGAATAACAACAACCGGCAAATCTGCATTCGGATCAATCTGCATAGATTCATACTTATC
>CAISKH010000242.1 GCA_903885865.1 uncultured Mucilaginibacter sp. | reverse complement strand
CGCCTGTATGAAATACCTGCGCCTGCTATTATTTCCTTTTTCATTGCTCTACGGGTTGATCGTTATAGTACGCAATTGGTGTTATGACGCGGGTCTGTTCGGGAGCAGGATGTTTGACATTCCGGTTATTTCTGTGGGTAATTTAGAAGCGGGCGGCGCGGGCAAAAGTCCCATGGTTGAATATCTTATCCGCCTGCTCAAAAACAATTATAAAACGGCGGTATTAAGCCGCGGTTATGGCAGGGAAACAACGGGCTACCAAATTGCTTCCGCTACTGCCACTGCTACTGATATTGGCGATGAACCCGCGCAGTTCAAGCATAAATTTCCGGATATTACCGTAGCTGTGTGCGAGAAAAGGGTTGTTGGAATTGAGCAACTTAAAGGCGGCCACGACCTGGTGATCATGGACGATGCCTACCAGCACCGCGCTGTTAAGCCGGGGTTGAGCATCTTATTGTTTGATTATAATAATTTGAACAAACCGCGCCTGCTATTACCTGCAGGCAATATGCGCGAACCGTTTAGCGGGCGCTGGCGCGCAGATATAATTATCGTGAGCAAATGCCCGGAGACATTAAGTACGGATGAGCAGGCTAAAATAGCCGACAAAATAGCGCCGCTGCCTTACCAGCACCTATTTTTTACCGCTATAACCTACCAGCCTTTGGATGATATAAAGGGAAAGGCCGCTGTTGTCGGTTTGGATAAGGATACCACCGTTTTTTTATTGACCGGTATTGCCAATGCCGGTCCGCTGGTTGATTATATTAAAAAGCATACCCCGCACGTTATACATCATAATTATCCCGATCATCATCGCTTTAGCTTAAAAAATATCGCTAAACTTGCCCATGAATTTGAAGCCTGTGCAGCAGAAAAAAAAGTGCTCATAACAACAGAAAAGGATGCACAGCGTTTAGGAGAACAGGAATTGCTGCCGCTTGTTAAACAATTGCCATTGTTGGTAATACCTATATGCATTAATTTTTTATACAACGAACAGGAGCAGTTTGATCAACTTGTTATTGAATATGTTAGAAAATATAGAGAGCACCACCAGTTACATTAAAAGCCGCATAGGCGATTTTGAGCCCGAAGCGGGTATAATTTTAGGCACGGGCCTCGGCGCCCTGGTTAACGAGATAGCCATTGAAAAACAGTTCATGTATTCAAACATCCCCGATTTTCCTATTTCTACGCTGGAGTTTCATTCGGGTAAATTGATATTCGGCAAACTGGCGGGTGTAAAAGTAGTTGCTATGCAGGGCCGTTTGCATTATTATGAGGGTTATAGCATGCAGCAAATCACTTTCCCCGTTAGGGTGTTGAAAATGCTGGGAATAAAAACCTTGTTCGTATCAAACGCGAGCGGCGCTTTAAACCCCGCTTTTAAAAAAGGCGACCTGATGGTGATCGAGGACCATATCAACCTGCAGCCTGATAATCCGTTGCTGGGCAGGAACGATTCAAGTATGGGTCCGCGCTTTCCTGATATGAGCGAACCCTATAACCACGTGTTAATTGACAAGGCTTTAACCATCGCCAAAAAAAACAATATACTTTGCCATAAAGGCGTGTATGTTGCCGTACCCGGCCCCAACCTGGAAACAAGGGCCGAGTATAAATATTTAAGAATAATTGGCGGCGATGCCGTGGGAATGAGCACCGTACCCGAAGTAATAGTAGCCAACCACATGGGCCTGCCGGTGTTTGCCATATCGGTATTGACCGATGAGGGCTTTCCTGAACAGCTAAAACCAGTTTCGGTGGAAGAAATAATAGCGGTGGCCCAGGCCGCCGAACCCAAAATGACATTGATACTTAAAGAATTGATTGCCGGTTTAAATGCCCGATAAGTTAAAATACATCCTGGTATTGCTGATCTGTATTACGGCGCAGGCAGCGCTTGCACAACAATATAATCCTGCTTTCCCTCCGCAGCAGCGGGTACCAAACGGTTTTGTGGGCGATACTTCGGCATTAAAGGGGTTTGGCAAGAACCTTACCCCCGAACAACAAATGGATACGTTGCGTAAGCGCGAAGAAAGCAGGCGCGACTCGGTTGTTTTCAGTTCAAAGTTTATTAAAATAACCAACGAGGCCCTGCTTAAAGATAGCACACAGCTGTTTCCTATTGATACAACGCTGGCAAATTTTGAAAATTACAGCGTACTTTTTCAGCCGAGGTCGCCTAAAATAAGTTTGGGTAGCACCCTGGGATTAGCAGCGAGAAGTTTATTGTTCGAGCCATCGAAAATTATTGGCTTTGATGTAGGCATGCATGCCCTTGACCCCTACCTGTTAACCCCGCAGGATGTACAATATTACAATGCCCGCGTGCCATTAACCGTACTATCATTATTTACCGCCAACACAGCCGAACAACTATTTAAAATACTGCATACGCAAAATATTAAACCTAACTGGAACGTTGGTTTTAACCTGAATTTCATTGGCTCACGGGGGTTTTATGCCAGTAACCGTGTGCTGGGGCAAAATGTAAGCGATTTTAACGCAGCGATTTTTACCTGGTACGAATCAAAAAGCAAGCGTTATAACCTGCTGGGCAACCTGGTATTCAATAACCTGAAATCCCCAGAAACCGGGTCGATATTAGACGATTCGGTTTTTACCAGCGCGAGGGGTTCGTTTGATAAAACTACCGAACAAGTACGGTTGCCCAATACTTATGAGAACTGGAAAACCGGAGGATTTTATATCAAACAGTTTTATTATATTGGCCGCATAGACACCTTATACGGAAAAAAATCAGCGAACATATTGCCCACGCAACGGGTAGCTTATACCTTTAACTATAATGTTACCACCTATGAGTTCCTGCAAAATGATGCTGATACCTACCAGGTATTTCCTGATTATTACTTTAGTTCAAACAGATCGAGAGATTCGTTGAGTTTAACGCATGTGCAAAATGATTTCTCCTACAGCTTTTACCTGCGCGGCAAGTCGCAGCAGTTTGTGAAGAATGAATTGAAGCTCGACCTGGGGCTTACGCATGATCTTTATCATTATACCCAATACGTAAGCGATACCACCGTTAATCAATTCGGCGTAAAACTGAGGGCGCCCGATCAGAAACAGAGTGGTTCCTTCCAGAATATTACGGTTAAAGGCAAACTAAGCTATCGTTTTAGCGATAAAATAAATTTAGAAGCCAATATAAACCAGATAGCTGCTGGCCGTAATTTCGGCGATTTTATTTACGACGCAAAAGCATTGTTAGCCGGGAACAACAAGGAAGGTAAAATTATATTGGATGGTTATATACAAAGCAGTTCGGCGCCGTTGGTGGCCACTAACTGGATATCAAACCATTATATATTTCATAATAACTTTCACAATCAAAAAACCACCAGCGTCTCTTTTAATTACATTAATAATGTCTTGCAGCTCGACCTGAAGGCAGAATACTTTTTAATAGCCGATTACCTGTATTTTACCGCGCAACCGGGCGGTATCGATGCGCACCCGGTACAGCTAACCAATCCTATTAATCTGCTTAAGGTGAGCTTCGGTAAAAACCTTTCGTGGCACGACCTGCACTTTGATAATTTTTTGGTGTACGAGAAAACAGATTATCAATCAACACTTCGCGTACCAGAGTTGTACACTTATAGCAGCCTTTATTATAATTCATTTTTATTTGATGTTTTACATTCGTCGGTAGGTATGAATGTACGTTACAACACGCCCTACACAGCGCCATCATATGCCATAGGGTTGGGGCAGTTTTATAACGGGCCTAATGTTACTTTCTCGTCATACCCGGTGGCAACTGTATTTTTAAAGGGCACCATACAAAAAACAAACCTTTTTGTAGCGTATGATTATGCCAACCAGGGGCTGTTCAGCAAAGGATACTATACAGTATACCGCTACCCGCAACAGGACCATGTACTTAAATTTGGGGTGAGCTGGATGTTTTTTGAGTAGGTCGCCCCCCGGCCCCCTGAAGGGGGGTGATTAAGCGGCTGGTATGTTCTATTACTCCCCCTTTAGGGGGCCGGTGGGCTTACGTCTTCTGTTTCTTCTTCCTCGCTGCGGGGAACAGCACATTGTTTAAGATCAACCTGTAGCCCGGCGAGTTGGGGTGCAAGCTCAAATCGGTTCCTGTACCACGGCCACCGCCGCCAAAACCACCGCCACCGCCGCCAAAATTGCCACCACCGTTAAAGCCCCCGCCATAATTTCCCCGGCCACCGCCGCCGCCTTGCTGCCGTTCGGGGTCATGGCCGCCGTAATAGGTCCATTGCCCTTTGCCGTATTCGCCGTGAATATAACGGGCCTCGTTGCCGGTTTTCATTTCGCCCATAATGGTTACGCTGGGTTTAATTTTGCTTTTGTTAAAAGCAGTGCATAAACCGTTAAAACCATGTATTACCCTTTCATGGTCCTGTGTGAGCATACTGGGCACTACATCCCATTTGGCCGAAAAATCAAACAGGGTAAAAAAATCATCTTCAGGCGCAACATATCGTGTAGGGCCGGTATCAATATCGCTAAAGCCCCGTTGGTTCGAATTGGTAACCACTTTGAAATTCTGAAACGCGAAGGTTTGGCTGAAATCAAGTTTAGATTGTGCCTTCGGGTCGGGCGGATCGCCGTCATAGGTTTCGTCAACTATATCGGTATTGGCCGCGGCAAGGGCAATATCAAAACTATCAGCACCCGAGCACATGGCAAATAAAAACCCGCCCCCCGCGCAAAAATCGCGGATGCGCTGGGCTACGGCCAGTTTCATTTTTGATACTTTTTCAAAGCCATATTTATGCGCTGTACCTTCCTGTATGGCCCTGTCTTCCATCACCACTTCCGCACTCATCCTGCCACGCCCCGTTTTACTGTACTGCCCCGTAAAATCTTCATGGTGCAGGTGCAGCCAGTCGTATTTAGGTAAGTCGCCTTTTAAAACTTCCTCATCGTAAATAACATCAAAAGGTATCTCGGCATATTTTAATACGATTATTACGGCGTCGTCCGAAGGTTTGATCCCAACCTTAGGCGAATAAACGGCCATCCTGGGCGCCTTAAACAGTTTTACCAGGTCCATATTAACCGAGGGGTCGTTTATTTGGGTAACTATCTCGGCTACCTTAGCATCCGCCAGCACCTCGTAGGTAACGCCCCGTACCTTGCATTCATCCTCGGTTTTTTTATCATATTTAGCCATAAAGCTGCCGCCGCGGTAATTAAGCAGCCAATCAACCTCCTCACCGTTTTGCAATACCCAAAAAGCAATACCGTATGATTTTAAATGATCTTTCTGCACATCGTCCATAGGTATCAATATGGAGGCAGCCCTACTGAAGAAGGTTAAAAGGAGAAAGGTAAAAGGTAAAAGGTATTTTATGTTTTTCATACCTATATAAATTGAGCTGTATTATACCCTGCTTAACATAATGAATCTCTAATCTCTAATCTCTAATCATGTCTTCTGTTTCTTCTTCTTTGCCGCAGGGAACAATACATTATTTAATATCAGCCTGTAGCCCGGCGAGTTAGGGTGCAAATTCAAATCAGTTGGCGGATCGCTAACATTATGCTGGTAATCTTCCGGGTCGTGGCCGCTGTAAAATGTCCATTGCCCTTTGCCGTATTCGCCATGTATATAACGCGCTTCATTGGCGGTTTTCATTTCGCCCATTATGGTTACCCCGGGTTTAAGCTTGCTTTTATCAAATGCTGTAGTTAACCCCATAAAACCTTTAACCACTTTATCATGATTTTGTGTTAACATGCTGGGCACCACATCCCATTTGGCCGAAAAATCAAACAGCGTAAAAAAGTCGTTCACCTGGTCAACCTTTCGCGTACTGGTTACATCAATATCGCTGAACCGGTGCGAAAACGGATTATCATCCAGCGTAAAATTTTGAAATGCGAAAGTCTGGCTAAAATCAAGTTTGGATTGTGCGGCGGGGTCGGCAGCATCGCCGTCAAACATACTTTCGCATATATCGGTATTAGCGGCGGCCAGTGCGATATCAAAAGTTTCCGTGCCTGAACACATGGCAAACAAAAAGCCGCCGCCCGCGCAAAAATCGCGAATATGCTCGGCAACGGCCAATTTCATTTTTGATACTTTTTTAAAACCCAGCTTTGCAGCCATTTCTTCCTGTACCCTTTTATCCTCTATATACCACGACGCGTTACTGAACCCGGCAAAAAACTTGCTGTACTGGCCCGTAAAATCTTCGTGGTGCAGGTGCAGCCAGTCGTATTTAGGCAGATCGCCGCGCAACACTTCTTCATCATAAACCAAATCGAAGGGTATCTCAGCATATTTTAGCACCATCGTAACCGCGTCGTCCCAAGGCAGCTTGTTTTTAGGCGAATACACCGCTATTTTAGGCGCTTTTTCCAGCTTCACCAGGTCCATATTAACTGAGGGGTCGCTTACTTGTGTAATGATCTCGCTTACCTTAGCATCGGGCAAAACCTCGTAGCTAACCCCGCGGATATTGCATTCGTCCTCCAGTTTTTTATCATATTTGGTCATGAAGCTGCCGCCGCGGTAATTAAGCAGCCAGTCAACCTCGCCGCCATTCTTCAATACCAAAAAAGCGATGCCGTAAGCCTTTAAATGATTTTTTTGCACCTCGTCCATGGGCATGAGTATAGAAGCAGCCCTTGTGAGAAGAGGTAAAAGGCAAAAGGCAAAAGGTAAAAGGTATTTAAAATGCTTCATTCCCAAATTTAACGAATAAATACTAAAGGTATTATGAAACAATTTAATTACATGGTTTTCTATTAAAAATGCCCCCTTATTTTACCAGCTATCTCCTCATCATACAGCTTCCTTAAAGCATCATGCGTTTGCTGTAGTAAATTTGGCAAAGCCGATGCCTCTACATTGCTGTGCACCTGCGCTACTTTTGACGCGCCGGGTATTACGGTAGTAACTTCGGGATGGTCCAATATCCAGCGGATGGCCCATTGCGCCATGCGTTCATCGGGCAATAAGTTTTTTATTTGGGTAACAAATTTTACGCCTTCTTTAAAATCAATG
>CAISKH010000241.1 GCA_903885865.1 uncultured Mucilaginibacter sp. | reverse complement strand
TTATTAATTAGATAATAATGTTCAGAGTTTGTTTCTAATTCATGAATAACAGCTATCGAATTAGTATTTAAATCACCTTCATAAATAAATTGAAGAAACTCGTCATCATCTTTAAAAACAAAGTTTTTCCCCCCTGTTTTCAACTTGATAACTCCGTGCGATTTTAACTTTGACAATGGCTTAGTAATTAAATCAATTACAGGAAGATGTGTATCGAATTCTAATTTGGTAATTGGAATTGCCTTTTGAACAACGGTTTTTTGAGCAAATACACTTGAAGCCGATAGCAGTAGTAAAAATGAAATAAACTTAATCCCCATTTTTAAATTTAATAAACTATTAATAATAAAGCAAATCTAATACACCCCCATCTCCCTCTTCAAAAACTGCCCCGTAAAACTTCCCTTTACTTTGCACAGCCCTTCGGGTGTACCCGAGAACAGGATATTACCCCCACCCGATCCGCCTTCAGGGCCCAGGTCAATTACATGGTCGACAACTTTTATTACATCCAGGTTATGTTCAATTACTAATACGGTATTGCCTTTATCAACTAACTGGTACAGTACGCCTAACAGTACATTAATATCTTCAAAATGCAGCCCGGTTGTGGGTTCATCCAAAATATAGAAGGTATTGCCGGTATCTTTTTTTGATAGCTCGGTAGCCAGTTTTACCCGTTGCGCCTCGCCGCCTGATAAGGTGGTGGATGATTGCCCTAAACGGATATATCCCAACCCAACATCCAACAGGGTCTTCACCTTACGGTATATAGACGGTATATGCTCAAAAAACGGAACCGCATCCTCAATGCTCATATCCAAAACATCGCTTATAGATTTGCCGCGGTAGCGCACTTCTAAAGTTTCGCGGTTATAGCGCCTGCCGCCGCATTCTTCGCAGGGCACCTGCACATCAGGCAAAAAGTTCATTTCAATAACCTTCATGCCCGCGCCCTGGCAGGTTTCGCAGCGTCCGCCTTTTACGTTGAACGAGAAGCGGCCAGGCTTATACCCGCGTATCCTCGATTCGGGCAGGGCCACATACAGGTTGCGTATATCCGAAAAAACACCGGTATAGGTTGCCGGGTTTGAGCGTGGGGTGCGGCCTATGGCGGTTTGGTCTATCTCAATTACTTTATCAATATTCTCTAACCCCTCAATTTTTTCGTAGGGCAGCGGGTGCTTTTTGGCCCTGAAAAAATGGTGGTTTAAAATAGGGTATAAAGTTTCGGCTATTAAACTTGATTTACCGCTGCCCGATACGCCGGTAATACCGATCAGTTTGCCTAGCGGAAAATCAACGGTAACTTTCTTTAAATTATGCCCCACAGCTTTTTTAAGGGTTAAGAACTTGCCGTTACCTTCACGCCTTGATTTCGGAATAGCGATGCCCCGCTCCCCATTGATATAGGATGTGGTCAAGGTATGCATAGCCATTAATTGCTTTGGGGTGCCCTGCGCAACCACCTCACCGCCGTGTACACCCGCGGCTGGGCCCATGTCAATTACATGGTCAGCCTCCAGTATCATTTCTTTATCATGTTCAACAACCAGTACAGTGTTGCCCAGATCGCGCAGGTTTTTAAGGGCTTTTATTAATCGCTCGTTATCCCGTTGGTGCAGGCCGATGCTCGGCTCATCTAAAATGTACATTACGTTCATTAACTGCGAGCCGATCTGTGTGGCCAGCCTTATGCGCTGCGCCTCGCCGCCCGATAAGCTTTTAGCCGTACGGTCGAGTGTTAGATAGCTTAAGCCTACATCCATTAAAAACACAATGCGGGCTCGTATTTCCTTTAAAATCTCTTTGGCAATAACGTTCTGGCGCTCGCTTAAACGGTCTTCCACATTGCTGAACCAATCTTGCAGGCTGCGTATATCCATACAAGCCAGCTCAAAAATATTTTTGTTATCAACCTTAAAATGCAGCGACTCTTTTTTTAACCGGGCGCCGTCACAAACCGGGCAGGTTCTTAATACACGATAGTTTTCCATATCGTCCATTCCCTCATCGCCCCGGCGCTCCTGTTGTTCTTCCAGCATACGGATAATGCCGTCAAAACTTATCTGGTAGCTTTGTACGTTCCATTTGTTGTACTCAACCGCTACGGTCACCATTTCGCTGGTGCCGTTCAGTATAATATCCAATTTGTCCTTATCCAGTTTATCTATCGGGGTTGATAACGCGAAATCATATTTTTTTGCCAGCGCCTTTAATACCTGGAATATCCAGGTTTCGCGGTATTCTCCAAGCGGCGCAAGCCCACCGTTTAGTATGCTCAGTTTAGGGTTAGGAATTACCGAGGCTTCATCCACCTCGAAAATGTAGCCCAGGCCATTACATTTTTCGCAGGCGCCATAAGGCGAGTTGAACGAAAAGGTATTTGGCTGAGGCTCATCATACGATATGCCGGAAACCGGGTCCATCAAATACTTGCTGAAATAAGCTACGTTATTATCTTTATCGCCTATCCTGATAATTCCTTTGGCAATTTTTAGCGCGGTTTGTATAGAAGTATGTAACCGTTTGCTGTTCTCGTCGCTTACCTGCAGGCGGTCAACTACAATATCAATATCGTGTATTTTATAGCGGTCAAGCTGCATTTTAGGCTCTACATCGGCAATGGCGCCATCTATCCAAACTTTTAAATAACCCTGTTTGCGTATCTGCTCAAACAGTTCGCGGTAATGGCCCTTACGTGCCTTTACCACAGGGGCCAAAATGTTTACCGGCTCACCGTTAAACCGATCGAATATGGTTTTCAATATCTGGTCCTCGCTCATGCGTTCCATTTTCTCACCGCTTACGTATGAATAGGCGTCGCCGGTACGCGCAAATAACAGGCGCATAAAATCATATATCTCAGTAATGGTGCCTACCGTTGAGCGCGGATTTTTACTGGTAGTTTTTTGTTCAATGGCTATAACCGGACTAAGGCCCGAAACCTTATCCACATCGGGCCTTTCCATGCCCCCCATAAACTGGCGCGAGTAGGCCGAAAATGTTTCCATATAACGGCGCTGTCCCTCGGCATAAATGGTATCGAATGCCAGGGATGATTTCCCGCTGCCGCTCAAACCGGTAATAACCACCAGCTGGTTGCGCGGAAAAGAAACGTCGATATTTTTTAAATTATGTACCCGGGCTCCGTAAACTTCAACTTCACTTTGATCGCCAAGGTCGAGTGGTTTTTCATTCATAAAATAATGTGTGAATGAGTGAATTAGCGACTGTGCGAATGACAAAATCACTCATGCACACATTCGCTAATTCATCCATTAAAATCGCCCGCAAATATACACAAAAAAGCCCGGCCTGCCATCTGGGCAAACCGGGCTTTTGGTACTCCGTAATACTATTATTTCGCTGTGATCAATTATACGCTATAAAATTATTTGCAGGTAAATGTGCGTAATAGCCGCCATATCCATATTTCTGCGGATCGGCAATAATTGCCTTCATGGCAATCAAATTGTACACATAATTAGCAGTTTCGCGGTTAAGCTTCATCCGGAAATAATTGTCTTCGCTTTGCTGGTTCATTGCTTTTGCCAGCTTAATTTCGCCATTGTTGTACGCAGCGGCCGCAAGCGTCCAGCTGTTAAACTGGGCATAAAGCTCCCTGATGTACTTGCAGGCGGCTATGGTTGATTTCCGGACATTCATCCGCTCATCAACCCCATGCCCAACCTTTAGGCCATAGGTACGCGCTGTACCGGGCATAAACTGCCATAAACCGGCAGCGCCCCTAGTTGAAGTGCCCTCGTGTAAACCCGACTCGACCAACGGCAGATATTTAAAATCTTCGGGAATGCCGAAGCGCTTTAATATAGGCTCAATTACAGGGAACAGCTCTCCTGCCTTAATTTGCAGGATATGGGAACCGACATTACTGTAATTGTGTTTTCTGAGGGAGTTTTGCAGTTTGCGGTATACAGAACTATTAGAGGGTAACGATTCATTAGCGAAATTATAATCACTTGCGGTAGTATTGTTGATAGCAATAAACCTGGGGATGCGGCGGTCAATATATGCCGGTTTTTCAACCGTTGAACTGCAAATATTAAGCTTTAAAATGACAGCCAGCACCAAAATTACGGAGTACGTAAGTAAGTGTTTTTTCATCATTTTTTTTCTATTCATAGAACGATACATTTTGTTAAATGTTTGGCAAAGGTAGGGTTTATATATCACTCTGTCAAACACTTATATTAACCTTAGTGTTTTGAGTTTTTAAGAAAAGGCCAAAAAACTGCGTTTAAACAGGCTTAAACGCAGTTTTTGAACCGATGAAAAAATGTTAATAACTTTCTTAAAAACCGTCAAAAAAGGCTACCTTTGGCCCTTCACGCTGTGAAAGCGCTAACATAAAAAACATGGTATTTAAGAGCCCTTCAAACAGTCGCGACGACAGGAATAGCAGATCAGGAAAACCCTCAAAAGGGGGCGATAATAAACGACCTTCTTCTTCTTCCCGTGCTTCGTCTTCAAGAAGCACAGACAGGCCCAACAACGACAATTCCAAAAAACGATATTCAAGCGGCCCCGCTGCCGAAAGGAGTTCCTTTTCAACTGGTGAAAACAAAAGCTACGGTCCGCGCAAACCTTATTCGGGCAGGCCAACAGGAGATGATGAAAAACCAAAAAGAACTTATGGTGGCGATTCGTCCGGCGATAAAAAGTCATTTACTCCGCGCAATAAACCTTACTCTGGCCGACCAGCAAGTGATGACGACCGTCCTAAGAGAAGTTTTGGCGGAGATGCAGGGGGTAAAAAAGATTTTGCGCCACGCAACAAGCCATATTCAGGCAGGCCAACTAATGATGATGACAGGCCCAAAAGAACCCCCGATAGCTATCGGGGTGGCGTCACACCTACCGATAAAAGAGATTTCACTCCGCGTAACAAACCTTATTCGGGCCGGCCAACCGGCGATGATAGTCCGAAAAGGAACTTTGAATCAAAACGGGGTTTTACGGATAAACCAGCCGGCGACCGAAAATTTTCAAGCGCGAAACCACGAACCGGCGATTTCAAAAAGCGTGATGGCGACAAACCATTCCGCAAAACCGGCGATAAACCCGTTTATGATAAAATAACCCGCGACCGAGACGCGCCGGTAAAAACGCTGCGCGCAAAAAAACCTGCTGCACCAAAAGAAGATGGCCTGATAAGGCTTAACCGTTATATAGCTAACGCGGGTATATGTTCGCGCCGCAAGGCCGATGAATTGATCGTGGCCGGTGTAGTATCGGTTAATGGCGAGGTGGTAAATGAGCTGGGTTTAAAGGTAGATCCGTTTAAAGACGAGATACGCTATAACGGCGAAACACTGAAACGCGAAAAGAACGTTTACGTATTATTAAACAAACCCAAAGATTATATAACCACTACCGAAGATCCGCAGGAGCGCCGAACCGTAATGCATTTGGTTGAAAAAGCCAGCCGCGAACGTATATACCCGGTGGGCCGCCTCGACCGCAACACAACAGGGCTGCTCTTAATGACCAACGACGGCGATTTGGCCGATAAACTTTCGCACCCGCGCAGTAATATTACCAAGTTGTACCAGGTAGAGTTAAGTAAAAGCCTGGCGCAGGGCGACCTGAACAAAATACAATTCGGCGTTGAACTGGAGGATGGCTTAATAAAACCCGACTCGGTATCGTACGTACAGGGCGGAACAAAAAGAGAAGTAGGCATACAGATACATAGCGGCAAAAACCGTGTGGTGCGCCGTATATTTGAACATTTGGGTTATGACGTAGTAAAGCTCGACCGCGTAGTATACGCCAACCTCACCAAGAAGGACTTGCCCCGCGGCCGGTGGCGCTTTCTGGACGAAAAAGAGATCATTCAGCTAAAGCATTTGATAAAATAGCACATCCTATTTAAAAAGGGTGTCATGCTGAGCCCCGTCGAAGCATGTGCGAGGGCCTTTACGCTCACCCTTCGAGTGCCTCAGGGTGACCCCCGTTGTCACACCAAACCAGGGCTTTTTCCCTTGTATCATTATTTATACTTAAAGGCTATCTCTTTTTTTTATTGAATTTACTACCTTGCACAGGTAAACCAATCCTATTTTGTTATGAAGAAATTACTACTTATACTATTAATAGTATCGCAGGTAGCCCCCGAACTTTGCTTTGCGCAAAAGAAAGTTACCACTAAAACCTACGATCTGCTGGTAGGCACCTATACCCGCCGTAATGGCAGCAAGGGCATATACGTGTACCGTTTTGATATGGAAACGGGAAAGGCAACTTATTTAAGCGAAATTGACGGCGTGGATAACCCATCGTACCTTGCGGTATCAGCCGACAGTAAATTTGTATACGCTGCAAATGAAGGCAAGGACCCCGGTGGTGTAAGCGCGTTTAAATTTGATTTGAAAACCGGCAAGCTTGACAGTCTGAATAAACAACCCGGCGGCAATGGCCCCGCATATGTAGCCGTTGATAAGGCCCGCAAAAATGTATTTGCAGCTAATTACGGCGGGGGTAACTTAACGGTATATCCGGTAAACAAAGACGGCTCATTGGGCCCCGTTTCACAAAAAATACAGGATGAAGGCAGCAGTATTAATAAAGGCCGCCAGCAAGGCCCGCACGTGCATACCGCTATGCTAACGCCCGATGAAAAGTATTTGCTGTATACCGACCTGGGTACGGATAAAATAAATATTTACAACTACAAAGCATCGGCAGCTCAACCTTTAACACCTGCGGCTACGCCGTTTGTTAATGCCATAGCCGGTAACGGCCCCCGCCACCTTGCGTTTGCACCAAACGGCAAGTTCTTGTATAATATACAGGAAATGGGGGCAGCTATTACCGCTTATAAATATGATAATGGTACGCTTACCGCTATACAAACCGTTAGTATGCTCGCCGAAGATTTTAAAGGCCAGGTTGGCGCGGCTGATATCCATGTTTCGCCGGATGGCCTGTTTGTTTATGGAACTGATCGCGGTAACGCAAATGAAATTGTGACCTATGCTATCAACCAAAAAACAGGCGAGCTGACCTTTGTTGAGCGCAATAAAGTTGGACGTGCACCGCGCAATTTTATTATCGACCCATCGGGCACTTACCTATTAGTGGCCAACCAGGACTCGAACAATATTATTATATTTAAAAGAGATATAGCCACCGGCAAACTAACCTTAACCGATAACAAAATTGATGTTGGCGCTCCGGTTTGTTTGAAACTGGTTGCTGTTGATTAAGGATTTAGCAAAAAGACTAAAGCGGAAAGCTTAAAGCGGGGGGTAAAAAGCTTTTACCCTTTTGCTTTAAGCTTTCCGCTTTTTCATTACCTTTCAACCACCAATCCTGTTTTGTTATGAAGAAGCTGTTATTGATATTTCCGATATTCTTTCTTGTTGCCAATTTTGCCCTTGCGCAAATAGGCCCTAAAGTAAAAACTATACCGGATAATGAAGGACGTTTAATTATAACCACTAAAACCGGGTTAAGGTTAATGACCATCGGAAATCATTCGCAGGTTAAGCTCCTTCTTCCGGGGCAAAGCGATTCGGATGATGGTATTCTGATAGATTGTCCCGAGGTTATTACATTAACAAATAAAGCAGCCCACGTAAATTTGATCTATGCGCTTTTCAATTCCAATTATCCGGATTTCAGCGTGAAATGGTCAATGCGCGAAAATGAACTAAGTTATGTTATAGATAACCTGCAAATGACAAGGCTGACCTGTACAATTTCTTTAGAATCAGATGGCGTACGCACCCGGTACACACTCACCAACCTGGGTAACGAGGTGTTTCCGCGGGCTATTGTATCCACCTGTACCAAACTGCGGTCAAGTTTTTATGATGTGTTTTTAGAACGCACCTACGTACATAATAAAGAAGGTTTTAATTTACTGGCTAACTTTATTCCTGAACGAACAACACTCTCCGTTGCCAAGTGGCTGCCCTGCCGCGTGCGCGCCGCATTCACTATTGAGCCGCCCCCGCATAGAATAAGCATAGGAGACGGCGGCATTACCACTTACGATAACCCTGAAAAAGTGGATATTCCGTTCCTGGCAACACGGTCAGTAGATGGAAAATGGATAGCGGCAACCTGCTCCATCTTAGATCCGGAACAGGTTTGGAGCAATCCGCAATTAACCTGTCATCATACAGATGTAGCTGTTGCCTTAGGGGCAAATGCAACAACAACAATCGAGTCAAAAACCTTTGTTTTTATGGGATCATTGCCCGAGGCGATAGAAAAAGTAAAGAATGAACGGGAGAAACATTAGCAGAGCTAAGCTTAAAGCACGAGGAAAAACCTTTTACCTTTACCCTTTTACCTTTCGCCTTATATTGCTACCTTTAATCAACCAATCCTAAATTGTTATGAAGAAGCTGCTGTTAATACTATCGCTCTTATCACCGGTGTTTTGTTTCGCGCAGAAAAAAGGCACCACCCCCAAAACTTACGACCTTGTAATTGGCGCTTATACGCGCCCCAACGGCAACAAAGGCATAGCTGTTTATCGCTTTTATGCCGAAACCGGCAAGTTGGCTTATTTAAGCCAGATAGATAGCATACTTAACCCTACTTACGTATGTGTTTCGCCCGACAGGAAATTTGTTTATTCAGGGGGCGAAAATAAGCCGGGCCAGGTAAGCGCTTTTAAATTTGATTACGCCACCGGGAAACTGGAATTACTTAATAAACAGCCTGCAGGTGCAAGCGTGGTGCATGTGGCGATTGATAAAAAACAAAAAAATGTTTTCGCCGCAGCATATTCGGGCGGTAATTTAACGGTTTTGCCCGTTAATAAAGATGGTTCATTGGCGCCGGCCGTACAAACTGTACAACATGAAGGCACGGGCACTAATAAAAGCAGGCAGGAAGCGCCGCATACCCATTCGTCTATCTTATCGCCTGATGAAAAGTATTTGATGACAGCCGATCTCGGTACGGATAAAATAAACGTCTATAAATATAACCCCTCCAAAACACCCCCGCTAACCCCTGCCGATCCGGAGTTTGAAATGGTGAAGGGCGGCAACGGCCCGCGTCACATGACATTCTCGGAAAATGGCAAATATATGTACCTCGTACAGGAGATGGGCTCGGCAGTCAATGCCTATGCTTACAACAAAGGCAAGTTAACTTTTTTACAAAGCCTTAACCTTAATCCCGACGGTTATACCGGAAGAGCAAGCGGTGCAGATGTACACATATCGCCTGATGGCGCTTATTTATATGCCTCAAACCGTGGTATTAATGAAATTGTGCAATACGCCATAAACCCTGATAACGGGCAACTAACCTTTGTTAGCCGCACCAGCACAGACCGTACACCAAGAAGCTTTTTGATAGCTCCTGCAGGTAATTTCCTGATCGTTTCCTGCCAGGACGGCAACAGCGTTACAGTTTTTAAAGTGGATAAGGCAACGGGTAAAATAACCCCTACCGTCAATAAAATTGATATACCTACACCGGTTTGTATACAACTGGTGCCGGCAGAGTAAGAAATTATTTTTTAATAAGTTGCTACATTTTATTGATTAACATCCACAGGCAAAAACCGGTAACTAAAATGATAAACCCCCTGTTCAAAGGTAAAAGTGATGGTAAATTTTTGCTTTGCTGGTTTGCCATCAATGGTAGCCGGGTTTAATGCGGGCAGTCTTCTCAGACTTGAGATCAGGCCTTCTGCAATTTTTTGGTTAAATGAGTCGTCACTGTTCATATTTATCATAAACCCTTTTTCATCAATTGCTCCCTGGATGGTAAAATGATTATCATAGTCTTTAATGTTCACCGTGCGCAGAAATGGCTCAACGGCGCGTTTGATGGCATCATTAAATACATTAAATCCGCCGTTACCGTACTGTGCATTTACAATTTGCCTGCGTTTAGTCCCGTTGCAAGGTACACTTGATATACGCAGTAATTCGGCATGTGTAAAGGGCAGCATATCAATTGCCACCAACTCCATTCTTGAAGCGTCAGTATAGGCCCCGATCGGCCCATTACCTTTTTGGAATACCCCATCTTTAAATTTTTCGCTGCTAAGCTCGTTGTTAACATCGTTTGTTTTTACAGCGCTCCAGGTTCCGTCGGGCCTGCCGTTAAGTAATTTGCCTTTCCAGAAGATCGAACCCAGGTCGCTGCGATAAGCACCTTTGCCATTATCAATAGTTTTAACACCTTTTGCATCCCAGGCATCGGTAATTTTTATGTCTTTGCCGTTGGCTTCAAAAAACAATTTCGGCCTGCCATCTTCGTAATACATTTCCCATTTACCATCGTACTGGTTATTTTTAAAACTTCCTTTAGCCTGAAGCTTCCCATTTAAATAGTGGGTAATAAAATAGCCATCCTTCAAACCATCTTCACTATAATTACCCTCGGTTAGTACAAGCGAAGTGTCCAGGCGGCTCACATCCCTGATCTTGCCCGAAAACTTGCGCTGCTGCATTTTTAATCTGGCATAACGTGTGATCTGGCCGCAGCTATCCTCAATCATATTAAACTCATCATTCAATACCAGGTTAACGCTATCTTTCGCCACAAAATTGAACGTGATCCGGCGCATCGGCCGGCGCACCGGGGCATTACCGGCATTAGTTGTTACCTGCGCATTGACAGTTGGGCAATAAAAAATACCAATAGCCAACAGGATAAAGAGTTTTTTCATGATAGGTTTATAATTGGTTTATAAATCCAAGTTACTAATTATATATGTTAAAACTACTACGTTTTAAAAACTTAGTTTTCATTTCTAACATCAACCAACATCCCACTGTCAAATCAGTAATTCAATAAATCAATAATTCATTAATTGGCTATATTAGCTTTAATGAATAAACTGATCGGCTGCCTGTGTTTACTTTTACTATTATCTGCTTGTAATCCAACAGGAAATAATACACATCAAACCGTATTTAACATTAACCTCGATGAGGGCCTGAGCTCGCTTGACCCCGCTTTTTGCCGCAACCATAATACTATATGGATGGATAACCAATTGTATAATGGGTTGGTGCAGATAAACGATAGTTTAAAGACCATCCCCTGTATTGCCAAAGCCTGGGACATATCCGCAGATGGCAAAACCTATACCTTTCACCTGCGTAATGACGTATATTTTCAAGACGACGCGCACTTTACAAATGGTATTGGCCGCAAAGTTACCGCAGCCGATTTTGCCTATAGCTTTGGCCGGTTGATAGACCCCAAGGTGGCCTCATCCGGTTCGTGGATATTCAGCGATAAGGTAACAGGCAAACAGGCGTTCGCCGCTTTGAATGACAGTACTTTCCGCATAACGCTGAAACAGCCTTTCGCACCATTTATCAGCATGCTTACGGCGCAATATTGTTCGGTAGTGCCCAAAGAGGTGGTTGAGTTTTACGGCAAGGATTTCCGCAGTCACCCGGTTGGTACAGGGCCCTTTAAATTTAAATACTGGAAAGAGGGCGAGGTAATGGTGCTGTTAAAAAACGAAAAATACTGGGAGAAAGATAACAGTGGGAAACAACTACCTTACCTGGATGCCATCCGCGCTACATTTATTGACGATAAGCAAACCGCGTTTATGGAGTTCATTAAAAAGAACCTCGATTTTTTTAATGATATAGACGGCAGCTACCGCGATGATATTTTAACCAAGGATGGCAACATCACCCAAAAATATAAGGGCAAATTTTTATTAAGCACCGGCCCCTACCTAAACACCATGTACCTGGGTATGCTGGTGGATACCAACCTGGCCATTGTTAAACACTCGCCCCTGCGGATATTAAAAATAAGGCAGGCGATTAATTACGCTATCGACAAACAAAAGCTTATTAAATACCTGCGCAACAGTTTGGGTACACCAGGCTACCAGGGGTTTATTCCGAAAGGGATGCCCGGATTTAGCGAGACGGGAATTAAAGGATATACGTACAACCCGGCCAAATCACGCCGCCTATTGGCAGAGGCCGGTTATCCTGATGGCAGAAATATGCCGCCCATAACCCTTACTACTACCACGGCCTACCACAACATGATAGAATATGTGCAGGCTGAACTGGAACGCGCCGGCATTAAAACCAATATTGAAGTTACCCAGGGCGCCAGCCTGCGCGAAATGGTAGCCAAAAACGGCATCAACTTTTTTTACGGTTCGTGGATAGCCGATTACCCCGACGCGGAGAATTACCTGTCGGTATTTTATTCGAAAAACAAAATTCCGTTCGGGCCTAATTATACGGGGTTTAATTGCCCGCCGTTTGACCGGCTGTTCGAGCAATCATACAACATTAAAAACGACGAACAGCGCTACGCCGTCTACCGCCAGATGGACAACCTGGTAATGGCCCAGGCTCCCGTGGTTATTTTATATTATGATAAACGGGTGAACCTGTATCAAAACAATATTTCAGGCTATAGCCTGAACGCGCAGAATTTGCTGACGCTGAAGAGAGTCCGAAAGTCGGAAAGTCAGTAAAGTCCGGAAGACAAAAAAGCCTCTCCAAAATGGAAAGGCTTAAAAATTATAATTCCGCATTCGACCTTCCGAATTCCGAAATTTCTGCCCCTACGCCATTTCCCTCCTGATAATATTCAACGCGCCGCCTGCTTTGAACCACTCTATCTGCTGGGCATTATAAGTATGATTAACCGCGAACGATTCTGTTGTACCATCTTTGTGGTGCAATACCACGGTTAACTGTTTGCCCGGGGCAAAAGTGGTTAAGCCGGTAATGTCGATGCTATCATCTTCCTGTATTTTATCGTAATCGCTACTGTTGGCAAAGGTAATGGCCAGCATACCCTGTTTTTTAAGGTTGGTTTCGTGTATACGGGCGAATGATTTCACCAGTATGGCACGTACGCCCAAATGGCGCGGCTCCATAGCCGCGTGTTCGCGCGAGGAGCCTTCGCCATAATTCTCATCGCCCACCACAATACTGCCTATGCCATGCGCCTTATAATCGCGCTGGGTAGCAGGTACAGGACCATACTCGCCGGTCAGTTCGTTTTTAACACTGTCGGGCGTGTTATTGAAATAATTAATGGCGCCTATCAGCATATTATTGCTGATATTATCCAAATGCCCGCGAAACTTGAGCCACGGCCCGGCCATAGAAATATGATCGGTGGTACATTTGCCTTTCGCCTTTATTAATAATTTTAACCCGGTAATATCCGTACCCTCCCAGGCGGTAAATGGCT
This sequence comes from uncultured Mucilaginibacter sp., assembly GCA_903885865.1. Taxonomy (GTDB): domain Bacteria; phylum Bacteroidota; class Bacteroidia; order Sphingobacteriales; family Sphingobacteriaceae; genus Mucilaginibacter. The sequence goes on along the minus strand of CAISKH010000241.1, from coordinate 2,242 downwards.
CCAGTAACTGCAACCGTGCCGATTTCGGGTCAACCTTAACCGTAACATGGCTGCCATCCTCGGCAGGGGCCTGGTAGCCCGCATCTTCAACAGCATAGCCTTTTACCGGCATTTCAATACCCAATGGCTCATCCAGTTTTACCTTTTCGCCTTTATCGTTGGTTAAATAATCGGTTAACGGGTTAAACATCATGTCGCCGGCTATGGCCAAAGCCGTAACAATTTCGGGCGATGCCACAAACGCGTGGGTATTGGGGTTGCCATCATTACGCTTGGCAAAGTTGCGGTTGAATGAAGTTATGATCGAGTTCTTCCGCGTTGGGTCGTTGGTATGCCTTGCCCATTGGCCTATGCACGGCCCGCAGGCGTTAGCCAAAACTACGCCGCCCATAGCTTCAAAAGTAGCAAGGTAGCCGTCGCGCTCCACCGTGTAACGCACTAGTTCCGAGCCGGGGGTAACGGTAAATTCGGCCTTGGTGGTTAAATGCTTATCAACCGCCTGTTTGGCTATGGATGCCGAACGCGTAATATCCTCGTATGACGAATTGGTGCACGAACCGATCAACCCCACTTCCAGTTCGGCGGGCCAGTTGTTTTCTTTAACCGCCGTAGCGAATTTCGAAATGGGCCATGCCAGGTCGGGCGTAAACGGACCGTTTATATGCGGCTCCAGTTCGTTTAGGTTTATTTCTATTACCTGGTCAAAATATTGCTCAGGGCTGGCGTACACTTCAGGGTCGCCGGTGAGGTGTTCTTTTACGGCATCGGCAGCATCGGCAATTTCGCCGCGTTTGGTGCCGCGCAGGTAGGTGGCTATTTTTTCGTCGTACCCAAAAACCGAGGTAGTGGCCCCAATTTCGGCGCCCATATTACAAATGGTGCCCTTGCCTGTAGCGCTAAGCGACTGCGCGCCTTCGCCAAAATATTCAACAATAGCGCCGGTACCTCCTTTAACAGTTAGTATACCGGCAACCTTCAATATCACATCCTTAGCCGACGTCCAGCCCGACAATTTGCCGGTTAGCTTAACCCCTATCAGTTTCGGGAACTTCAGCTCCCAGGGCAGGCCCGCCATTACGTCGCAGGCATCGGCGCCGCCAACACCTATGGCCACCATGCCCAGGCCACCCGCGTTTGGCGTGTGGCTGTCGGTACCTATCATCATACCACCTGGGAACGCATAATTTTCAAGCACTACCTGGTGGATAATTCCCGCGCCTGCTTTCCAGAAGCCTATGCCGTACTTATCGCTTACCGATGCTAAAAAATCATAAACCTCGCGGTTCACATCAACGGCAGTATGCAGGTCCTCCACGGCGCCAACTTTGGCTTGTATCAGGTGGTCGCAATGCACCGTGCTGGGCACCGCCACCTGCGGACGGCCAGCCTGCATAAACTGTAGCAGCGCCATTTGCGCCGTCGCGTCCTGCATGGCCACGCGGTCGGGCGCGAAGTCAACGTAGTCCACACCACGGCCATAGGCCTGTTTGGCGTCGCCACCGCTTAGGTGGGCGTATAATATTTTTTCGGTTAAAGTTAGGTGTTTACCGGTAGCGGTACGGGCAGCAGCCACGCGGGCGCTGTACCTGCCGTAAACCTTTTTGATCATATCTAAATCAAAAGCCATTAGCGTAGTATTTAAGTAAGCAGAAAAACGTATTTACCTCAAATTGATGCAGGGAAACCCTGCAGGAACGGGACAGCGGCGAATTTACAAAATATAACGTTTATTGCGAAACGGTGGTTTGGGTTAATGTAATTTGGAAATGTTTTAAATTGGGTCAATCCCGAAGCGTCTTTGCGAGCGGAGCGTGGCAATCTCTGCTCATGTAAATCAGTAAGACAAATGTATGCTTTGAGACAACATCGTTCCGCTCAATTGCCGCGGGGGCTGTTACTTTTGGCTTAGGCCCAAAAAACCAAAACTAAGCGTAGCGACCTCATGAACACCTTTAAAAAACAAATGATAAGTGAATAAACCCCAAGTCAGGACGATCGCTGCCACCTCACAGGGCCATACTCCCGGCCGCGCGCCCTGACTGGCCGTTGCGCTCTTTTTGATTTATCCCGCTACCATAGCTAACGCAAAGATTGTCTGAACCATGATGATAAGGATTAAAGGATTGCAGGATTTTCGCGCGCCCGCCTTTGTTGTGTGTTGCCACCAACAAAATGTGTGGGGGGTGCAGGCACAAGTACACCTCAACGCTGTCCGAAGTCTCTGACTTCGGATTGCTATGCA
>CAISKH010000240.1 GCA_903885865.1 uncultured Mucilaginibacter sp. | reverse complement strand
TAGCGTCCACATCTTCCTGCAAGGCGGTATTCACCACCATTTCGGGTGTTTGCCGCAAGCCGGTATAAATTACCTCCATACCTGCGTCGCGCAGCGAGGTGGCAATAATGCGCGCGCCGCGATCATGCCCGTCAAGCCCGACTTTGGCAACTAATACGCGTATGGGGCGATTAAATGGTTTGGTGGTCATTTTTTTTTGAATGATGCAAGATAGTAAATGAGTGCGGGATGTTGTTATTAAAAGCATAAATTGGTACTTTTGAGCAAAGTAAGGAAACATGTTATTATTAATTAACATTCAGGATAAAAAGGCAGACAGATTTATGGAATTAATTAAAAATAATTCTGATGCGAAAGTGCAGCCAATTTCTGCGCCGGATGCCGCTCTTTTTGCTGAGATTAATGAAATTAAAAAGGCTTTTAAAAATGCCGAAAAAATAAAAGCAGGTAAACTCAAAGGCCGCCCGGCAGATGAATTGCTAAATGAATTATGATGTTTGGTAACAATATCGCAGTTGGGACAAATTAATTTAGGTAATGAGGTATAAGTTTACCGTAAAATAAATTTTACAAGTGTATTTATAAATAATCTATTACTTTAAAGGTATTACTTCGGGGTAATCATTATTTGTTTTGACAACATTCTCAAGATTTAAACCGTGCGTGTATGACAAGATTCTATTATCAACTATTTTACAGCTTTTATTATCATCTTTAAGTGTAAAAATGCCACTATAAAAACCGTTTAACCAATTTACATTGTACATAAACTGTACTTCTTTATACTGTACACCATACCTTTCGTTAACAAACATAGTCCGTGTATCTTTCGATAAATCACCAATTTTAAACAGATAGTCCTTTTTAGCATCTGGATTATTTGTTGATTTTGAACCATTACCTATATCCACGAAATAATCCATTCTAAGTTCAGAAATGTAAATTGATACATTTCTAATTGGTAGTTTTTTGTTGTCATTGATTATTACTCCCATTAAGCAACGACATGTGGTAAAGTCAATTTTGGGAATGTTATTTCCTCCAGTTACATTATCGAGGGTTTTATTTTGCAAATCTTCTATTACTTGATTTTTTTTATTTAGTTCAGTCTGTAAATCAATGACCGTTTGTTGTCCTTTAATAATGGCGTAACTGTGATGTAGTGACTCTTTTTGTAAATCACTTATTTCCATTTGCTTACTTTCGTTTGCCTGTGCTATTTTTGTGGTAGTTTTCGCATCTTCAATCTGTTTTTTCACTTGTAAAATAGCAGCAGCAAGAGCAAAAAGTCCGGCAATACAAGTACAAATGATTATAGCTGTAGTTAAATTCATTTTTAATGGCTTCATTTTCGCCTAATTGTTTTTATTATATTATTTGAAAGGAGGCACATTTGGATATTCATCACCTCTAATGTAAGATTTTGTTTTAAAACACAAAACATTCGAAATCAACCTTACCCCACCAACTCCACCACCTTCAAAATAGCATCCACATATTCGCGGTTATTGGCCAGGCGGGGTACTTTATGCTGGCCGCCAAGTTTGCCTTTTTCTTTCATCCAGTTAAAAAAGGTGCCTTTGGGTACTTTGCGCACTATGGGGCGGCGCAGGGCCATATCTTTAAAACGCTTGGCGTCATAGTCGGAGTTAATGCGGCGCAGGGTAGCGTCCAGTATATCAACAAAGCGCTCAAACTCGGCGGGTTTTTTCTCGAACTCTATCAGCCATTCGTGGGCACCGCTTTCGTCGCCGTTAAAATAAACAGGCGCGGCGGTATATTCGCGGATAACAGCACCGGTTTGGCTGCAGGCTTCCTCAAGGGCGCGCTCGGCATTGTCAATAATAACCTCCTCACCAAACGCGTTTATAAAATGCTTGGTGCGCCCGGTAACCTGTATACGGAAAGGCGACAATGAGGTAAACCGTATAGTATCGCCAATTAAATAGCGCCAAAGCCCGGCATTGGTGCTGATAATGGGCGCGTAGTTTTTATCCAGTTCCACTTCATCAAGTGTAAGTGTGCGTGGGTTTTCGTCATTCAGATTTTCAGCTGGCAAAAACTCGTAAAATATGCCATAGTCAAGCATGAGCAGCATTTCGCCGGGTTCGCGGGTATCCTGTATCCCAAAAAAACCTTCGGAGGCGTTGTAGTTTTCCAGGTAATACATATCATCGCTTGGTATCAGCTTTTTAAACTGTTCGCGGTAAGGGGTAAAGTTAACCGCGCCATGAAAGTACATTTCCAAATTGGGCCATACTTCGAGCAGGTTATTTTTTCCGGTTATTTCCAGCACACGCTTAAACAATAATAAGTTCCAGGTGGGTACGCCACTCAGGCTGGTTACGTTAACGTCCCTTGTGGCATGGGCCATTTTTTCAATTTTATCTTCAAAATCTTCCAGCAGGGCAATATCCAGGTGCGGTGTGCGGTGAAACTCGGCCCATAGCGGCAGGTTTTTCATGATCACTGCCGAAAGGTCGCCAAAAGAAGTATCGGGGCTTAGCTGGCTCAATTGCTGGCTGCCGCCCAGCGTTAATATTTTCCCCGTAAACATTTTTGAATTGGGGCGATTATTGAAGTAGATAGTAAGGATATCCTTGCCGCCTTTAAAGTGACATTCTTCTAACGATTCATCACTAACCGGGATATATTTGCTCCTGTCGCTGGTAGTACCCGATGATTTGGCGAACCACCTTATTTCCGATGGCCAAAGCACATTTTGCTCACCTCTCAGCATCCGCTCAATGTAGGGTTTAAGCGTATCGTAGTTTTGTATGGGCACCCGCTCTTTAAATTCGCTAAGGTTAGTAATGCTTTTATAGTTATACTTTTTGCCCCATTCGGTATTTTCTGCCCGCGATATCAATTGTTCAAACCATTCTTCCTGCACCTCGTTGGGGTATTTCATAAAAAGCTCTATCTGGTGGATACGCTTTTTCATGAACCAGGTAAAAACAGAGTTAAAAATTGTCATAAGCGGTTATTTACTTAACACTTTCCTTGTCGGCCTGCAGGAATGTCTTCCTTTTCAGCACGAAGTTGGCGCCTAAATAAACTTTACGCACCATTTCGTTTTCTGCCAGCACTTCGGGTACGCCCGACTCCAGTATCTTTCCCTCAAACAGCAGGTACGCGCGGTCGGTTATCGACAATGTTTCCTGCACATTATGGTCGGTTATTAATATGCCGATATTGCGATGGCGCAACTTGGCTACCATGGCCTGTATCTCTTCTACGGCAATAGGGTCTACCCCCGCAAACGGTTCATCCAGCAAAATAAAGTTAGGCTCGGCTGCCAGTGCGCGGGCAATTTCGGTACGGCGGCGCTCACCGCCTGATAGCAGGTCGCCACGGTTACGGCGCACTTTATGCAGGCCGAACTCGTCTATCAGCGTTTCCAGCTTTTCTTCCTGCTTTTCTTTCGACAAATCGCCCATCTCCAGTACAGCTTTTATATTATCCTCCACACTCAGTTTACGAAACACCGATGCTTCCTGCGCCAGGTAACCGATACCTTTTTGCGCGCGGCGGTACATCGGGAAGCCGGTTATATCCTCATCATTCAAAAATATTTTGCCTTCGTTAGGTTTTATCAGCCCGACTATCATATAAAACGAAGTGGTTTTCCCCGCCCCATTCGGCCCCAGCAAACCCACAATCTCGCCCTGCTCAACATTAAACGACACATCGTTTACAACGGGCCGCTGTTTGTATTTTTTTACTAAATTTTCTGCTCTTAGTATCATGCTCTTAATTCAAAAGTCAAAAGTCAAAAATCAAAAAGGTTTTTACTTTTTAATTTTGCCTTTTGAATTTATACTCTAATCCCCTTTATATTCAACTGTATACTGCGCCTTTCGCGCCATATATTTTCTTCAATAGTATAACAAATATCAAAAGGGACATCTTTTTTTATTTGTGTAAGCTGTTCACCCTGGCCAAACGCGATGCAATCAAACAGCGGCGAATCTTCCTGTTTCACAGTCATTTTTATATGATTTTGTCCCACCAGCCCCGCGTTGCCGCTAACATACACATTTTTTGTAAGGAACACCGGCGACATATTCTCGGGGCCAAACGGCGCGAACTGGTTCAATATCCTGAAAAACTTAGGTTCAACCTGG
>CAISKH010000239.1 GCA_903885865.1 uncultured Mucilaginibacter sp. | reverse complement strand
GGTATTGGTAAACTTATTTTAGACGGGTCACATTGACTTGTCCTTGACTTGTGCTGAAATAGGTTTATTAAAAGGTGATTCACAAAAGTGATTCATGCCGAATTTCACAAAGATTGCAAATTATTATAAATAACTTATTTACAACTGTTTATAGTTATTTTCCTAAAGTTTTTGTACTGATTCAGGGTGATTCACCCTGTTTTTGCAAAATGGTAATCTACAACAACTTACAGGCAAAAAGTGATTCAAGTGATTCATAGTGATTCACTATTTTGTGAATCACTACATCACTTTTTTTATGGCTATACACTTTGGTGCCCCGAAGCCTACCTGCTCAAATACATCGACTTCTCTTTATACAAATGTCTGAAGTAAGGGTCCTGCAGATCAGGTATAAAGCGGATGGCCTCACCTGTCGATTTCATTTCGGGGCCAAGCTCCTTTTCTACTTCCGGGAACTTATCAAACGAGAAAACAGGCTCTTTAATGGCATAACCCTTTAGCTTGCGCACAATGGTAAAATCTTTAAGCTTATTTACCTCTAACATAATTTTTGCGGCTATATTAATATAAGGCACATCATAAGCTTTGGCTATAAACGGCACCGTACGTGACGCGCGCGGGTTGGCCTCAATTACATAAACCTTATCATCTTTTATGGCAAACTGTATATTCAACAAACCGCGCACATTTAAGGCGTTTGCTATTTTAATGGTATACTCTTCCATTTTATTGATACTGCTGGCAGACAGGTCAAAAGGCGGCAATACCGCGAACGAATCACCGGAGTGGATACCCGCGGGCTCAATATGCTCCATCATGCCAATAATATGCACATCATCGCCATCACTTATCGAATCAGATTCGGCTTCTGCCGCACGATCAAGAAAATGATCTATCAATACGCGGTTTCCAGGTAAATTTTTTAACAAGCTAACCACCGCTTTTTCAAGGTCCTCATCATTAATAACAATGCTCATGCCTTGCCCGCCCAAAACATAGCTGGGGCGCACCAGTACGGGGTAACCTACCTCGTGCGCAACTTCCAATGCCTCTTCGGCGCTTTCGGCAACGCCGTATTTAGGGTAGGGAATATCCAGTTCTTTCAACAGATCAGAAAAACGCCCGCGGTCTTCGGCAATATCCATATTATCGAACGAGGTACCAATTATCCTGATGCCATGCTGGTGCATTTTTTCGGCCATCTTCAGCGCAGTTTGTCCGCCCAGCTGCACTATTACCCCAAATGGTTTTTCCAGTTCAATGATCTCGCGTACATGCTCCCAGAAAACCGGCTCAAAATATAGCTTATCAGCCATGTTAAAATCGGTTGATACGGTTTCGGGGTTGCAGTTGATCATTATCGCTTCAAAACCCGCCTCTTTGGCTGCAATTAAACCATGCACACAGCTATAATCAAATTCAATACCCTGCCCAATACGGTTAGGGCCCGAACCTAATACAATGATCTTTTTCTTGTCGGATACGATAGACTCATTCTCCCCTTCGTAAGTTGAATAATAATACGGCGTTTTGGCGGGGAACTCGGCAGCGCAGGTATCAACCATTTTATATACGCGCTTAATGCCCAATTCTTTCCGGCGCAGGTAAACATCTTCCTCGGTAGTGTTATTATGCAGTATATAGGCTATCTGCGCGTCCGAAAATCCTTTTTGTTTCAGGGTAAAGAAAAAATCTTCAGGGATATTACTTAATGAATAACGGCGCAGCTCGATCTCTAAATTCACCACATCCATGATCTGGTTCAGAAACCAGCGATCGATCTTTGTAGCTTTTCTAACCGACTCGATCGGCACGCCCAAACTTAAGGCATCATAAATATGGAACAGCCTGTCCCAGCTTGGGTTTTCCAGGCTGTACATAATTTCTTCGAGGTTACGGCTTTGCTTGCCATCGGCGCCTAAACCGGCACGGCCTATCTCTAAACTCTGACAGGCTTTTTGCAGCGCCTCAATAAAGCTGCGGCCAATACCCATTACCTCACCTACCGATTTCATTTGCAAACCTAAAAGCCGGTTAGCGCCTTTAAATTTATCAAAGTTCCATCGGGGTATTTTAACTATAACATAATCCAACGTTGGTTCAAAATACGCCGATGTGGTTTTGGTGATCTGGTTTTCTATCTCATCTAAATTGTACCCTATAGCCAGTTTCGCGGCAATCTTGGCTATGGGGTACCCCGTAGCTTTTGAGGCTAATGCCGATGAACGCGAAACACGCGGGTTAATTTCAATGGCTATAATGGCCTCGTCGGCCGGGTTAACCGAGAACTGCACGTTACATCCGCCCGCGAAATTTCCAATGGCGCGCATCATTTTTATGGCCTGGTTACGCATTTCCTGGTAGCAGCGGTCGCTCAGCGTCATGGCCGGCGCCACAGTTATCGAGTCGCCGGTATGGATACCCATCGGGTCAAAATTTTCAATGGAACAGATAATAATTACATTATCATTGTTATCACGCAGCAACTCCAGTTCAAATTCTTTCCAGCCCAAAACAGCCTGCTCCACCAATACCTCGTGCGTTGGCGATGCCTGCAGGCCGCGGCTTAGCGCGGCGTCAAAATCTTCTTTTCTATGTACAAAGCCCGCGCCCTTACCCCCCAGCGTATAGCTTGGGCGTATTACTAACGGGAAACCAATAGTTTGCGCTGCTTCCTTACCCTCTAAAAACGAATTGGCAATTTTTGAAGTAGCCACGCCAACACCAATATCAACCATTAACTGGCGAAAGGCTTCGCGGTTTTCAGTTTTTTCAATAGCGGCTAAATCAACACCAACGATCTTAACACCGTATTTCTCCCAAATTCCACGCTCGGCTACGCTAATACAAAGGTTTAGCGCTGTTTGACCGCCCATGGTAGGCAGCACCGCATCGATGTTTTGTTCTTGTAATATCCTCTCAATACTTTCGGATTCAAGTGGTAGTAGATATACATGATCGGCTATAACCTTATCCGTCATAATAGTAGCCGGATTGCTGTTGATGATCGACACAGAAATACCTTCTTCTTTCAACGAAAGGGCTGCTTGTGATCCTGCATAATCAAATTCACAGGCCTGGCCAATAATAATTGGGCCTGAACCAATAATGAGTACAGATTTTATTGAATTGTCTTTGGGCATAGTTTCTTTAGTTGATGGTTCATTGTTCATAGTTCATAGTACTGGCTTGGGCCATGAACTATGAGCTATCCGCTATGAACTAAATCCTATGCGCTGAAAGCGAAAATCCCGACTTCAGCGTCGGGATGCAAAGATAGAAAAATACAGGTATTCGGGGTTTAATTTTTTATATTATTGATAATTTGGGTTGAGGGTGTTTATTTTTGAAATTATAAGGCGCTTAGGGCGGGTATACATAAGCTTATTTCGAGACTATACAATCTATGCAGCAAAACTTTTCAAGTATTAAAAACCGCATATCTAAAAGTCAGGATTAACTTTTAAAAAAAACATTCCCAAACATTTCATCGCATTTTCATGTAATATAACCGATATTTACTACTGAAATAATTACTAACTTACGGGTGTCATGACAAAGAAAGCGTTATATATTTCAATTGTATTGTCGTTATTTATTTCCGCCTGCAATATGTTGCAGTCTATCGTTAAATCTACCTTTCCGTATACTGCAACTTTAATGATCCCGGCCAGCGCCCAGCCCAACAAAAGTTATTCAGCGGTAAGTTTGGCTACCAGCCTTGACCAGAGTTTTTCAAAAAGCGGCAATAACGCGAATAGGGTTAGCGAGGTAAGTATTATTTCGGCCAAACTGC
>CAISKH010000238.1 GCA_903885865.1 uncultured Mucilaginibacter sp. | reverse complement strand
GGCGGCCATTTTTTTGAAGATCGTGGTATGTTTTCAAATCCTCGGGGGTGGGCTCATTCAAATAACTTATCTTTCCGGGCCTTACATTGTAAAAGGTTTCAAATAACGCATCCTGACCGGGCCCTTTTGAGGTATCGTACACCGTAATATAAGCCCTTAGCTTATCTGCCATTTGTTTAAAATCATTTTCATTTATGGCGCTTTCGCCTTTTTGCCCTTTTACTTTACCATTTTGGAGATAATATTGATAAATAGATTTAACCGATATGCCTAAATTATTTTTACCTGCTGGCACCTGCCCCTGGTTGCCAACCACAATTTGATAGAAAACTATATTGGCAACAAAATTAAAATCATGAAAAACAGAGTCGGCATAGTTTGCTGCCGACGCCGAATCAAGCAAGCCCGCATACGAAGTTATTTCAGGTATTTTGTTATTAAAAAAATCGCTGTAGGCATTTATGTTGCGGTCTACCACACTATTTTTTTTTGCGGTAAAATCGTTTTCAACATTTTGGGCGGTAAACCGGTACGCCACCAGCAGCGATATAATAAGGGTGGCCGATACCAGTATTAAAAAGATAACAATGAGCGAAAAGTTTTTACGGTAAATTGTGTTCGACCCTTTCATTACCGGCAGCTATTAAGGTTTAACCCGCATATTATTATCCAGGAATTTCTCAATATCTGCATAGTTTTGCATCCGTTTATTCTCACTTCCGAGCGATCCGCGTTCATTTTTATTCAATGAATATTTTATGGACACGTTGTGCTTTTGTAATTCACGAATATAATGATCCAATTCGCTAATATTTGCACGTGAGTCTTTTGAATCCTGTAAAAAGAAAAGCGGCGCCTTTGGCTTATCCGAATGAAATCTGGGCGATATGGCTGTTAACTGTGCGGCGTCTTTTTCGGGATCGCCAATGGTTGCATACATTTTTTGCAAAAACGGTTTAAAAAAAGCCGGCGCTGTTTTAATGTACGTAAAAAAGCTAATAAGCCCATTTTGCACAACTGCGCAACTATATAAACGCGGATAAAAAGAAACACCATACAGGGCCGAAAATCCTCCAAAGCCGTGGCCATATAGCGCTATTTTTTTAGGATTGGCTATTTTTTTAGCGATCAGCCAGTTTACGCCATCTGTTATATCCTGCTGCATTTTACCGCCAATTTCTTTAAACCCGGCGCTATAAAAAGCTTTCCCGTAACCCGATGAGCCCCTGTAATTAACTTGTAAAACCGCGTAGCCCCTGTTAGCTAAAAATTGCACCTCGGAGTTATACCTCCACGAATCGCGCGCGCCAAAAGGCCCGTCGTGCGGCATTACTATTACCGGTAAATTAGTTGTATCGTTAAGCGGTAACGTAAGATAACCGTTAATCGTCAATCCATCGCCGGCTTTATAACTAATAGGCCGCATGGCACATAGTTCATCAGGGTTGACAGATGAATTATCCGTAAGTTTGGTCAACTTATCTCCTGCAAGCTCGTAAAGATAAACCGAACTGCGGCTGCGGTCTGTATAGGCTGTAACTATAAATTTATCTTCAGCGGTGTCCCTCTCGGTAATATTTATCTCATTTCCGTTAAGCTGTCTATCCAGGTTGTCATATATAGCTTTAACGTCATCGCTTAAAAACTGTTTTTGCGGCTTAGCCTCTTCCCATGCTACCAGTTCAATTCGGCGTTTGTTTCTTGAATAATCATACCGCAATATATCTGCTTTATCACTCGAATAAATTACCCGTTCTTCTTTTCCGTTTTCAGCATTGATCTCTACAAATGCTGTCTTATCACGGCCAACGTTTGATAAGGCATAGAAATAATTTTTTTTTCCGGTAAAAGCTATTGGGTCAACAGAGTTTATGAAATTGTTTTTTATTATAGGTTTGAACGGAGCATCATCATTAGGCCTATATAATATTGTTTCATCAACACCGTCCGACTCTTTGACCAGGCGTATCTTTCCATCAGCATCCAGTACCCATTTTGTTATATTTCCCGGATTTACAAGGTATGGTTGTAACTCCCCATTTTTGATATTCAGCCTATATACATCAAAATTTGCCGAATCGCGTTTATTCATAGCGATAGTTATAATATCGGGTGTTTGCTTGTTCTTAGGCAAGATATTTACCCTAACCTTATTATCTTCTGAAAGAAGCGGTCGTTTTTGCAGAGTATTTACATCCAATACAAACATTAAATACACATCATTAGAGGTATTAATGCCGAAGATGATCTGGTTGTTAAATGCCCAGTTATAATCACGAACAGAAAAATCACTGAACGATGTCGCCGCCCGCTCCTTACCGTCGGCCAGCGATTGAATAAAAAGGTTTTGCTTGAATTTATATTTCTTTAAATACGAAACATATTTCCCATCCGGCGATATTTTGAAGTTAGTTTTTTCGGGGGTTTTAAAAAACTCGCTTATGGGTATCTCCTTTGTCTTATCCCCTTTGCACGAGTATAAAGCAACCGCAATAAAAATTAAAATTATTGTTTTCAGTCTCCCCACCATTTTTTTGTCAATACAGGTTATAATCAGGTTAAATTATATAAATTACTTAGGTTTTATAAAATGTCACTACAATTTTACCCTATATAAACGTTATGTAAATATTCGGCGATATAAATGCCTGATTGATTTTTTATTAATTATTTTTAACAAATGAAAAGAATATTGGTCTTTATTTTTCTGTTTGCCATAAGTTGCTCCAAACTGTTGGCGCAAAGTGATGAATTACAGCTGGCAAAACAATATAACGCCAATGGAGAGCACGAAAAAGCGCTCGAAATATATCAAAAATTGTACAAGCAGGATAATGACGCTTATTATAAAGAGTATGTAGGCACATTAATAGCGCTCAAAAAATTTGATGATGCGGAAAACGCTACCAAAAAAATAATGCGAAAACACCCAAATGCCGCTGAGTATGTTATCACTTTAGGGGCCATTTACACTCAGCATGGAGGGGTTGATAAAGCTAACGCCCTATATGATGGTTTAATTAAAAGCCTGCCTACCAATCAGAACGCGATTGCTACCCTCGCTTCCCAGTTTTACCAGGGCTTGAACGCCGATTATGCAATAAAAACTTTTTTGCAGGGACGCAAATTATTACACGATGATAATCAGTTCGCGTATGAACTGATAACGCTTTATCGTTTTAAAAGAAATAAAGCTGCCCTAACCGAGGAGTATTTAAACATACTGCCTGCAAACAATGGTTTTTTGAGCCAGGCCGAAAATTCATTAGCCACCTTATTTGAAGGTGATGCTGATTATGATACCTTACGGGTAGCTTTATTAAAGCGGATACAAAAATATCCGCAGGAAACCGTTTTTGTTAATTTTTTAACCTGGCAATTTTTACAGCAAAAAGATTTTGATCAGGCTTTAAACCAGGCCCTGGCGTTAAGCAGAAGGACCAATGATGATGGCAGCGATGTTTTTGAACTCTGCCGCACACTGGTTACTAATGAGGCTTATGACGCGGCCATACGGGGGTATGAATACCTTATAAGCAAAGGCAAGGGCCAGCCATTTTATATAACGGCAAAAATTGAGTTAATAAACACTAAAAACTTAAAAGTAACTTCAGGAAAATACGTACAAAGCGACCTTATAGACCTTGAAAAAAATTATACCGACCTGATAGCTGAATTTGGCAGCAATAGTTCAACAGCTTTTGCCTTGCAAAAACTGGCTAACCTGCAAACCTTTAAATTACATAAACTAAATGAGGCGCAAAAAGTACTGGAAGAAGCGATAAACATACCCGATATGCCGGTCAATTTGCGCGCCTCCTGTAAACTTGACCTGGGCGATGTATACTTACTAAATAACCAGCCCTGGGAAGCTACCCTGCTATATAGCCAGGTAGAAAAAGAGTACCCCAATACAGTTATTGGGCAGGATGCTAAATTCAGGAACGCCAAATTTGCCTATTATACCGGCGATTTTGCCTGGGCCAAAGGTCAGCTTGACGTTTTAAAAGCGGCAACATCACAATTGATAGCCAACGACGCCCTTAATTTATCACTTTTAATTGCTGATAATGTAGCTATTGATACCAGCGGGAGCGCGTTGAAAATGTATGCCCGCGCCGATCTGCAAATATTTGCTGAACAACAGGATAAAGCGATACAGGTTTTGGATAGCATTAATATTAAGTTCCCGAACAATATGCTGAGCGATGATATTTTAATGGCGAAAGCACGTATAGCAATACAACAAAAAAATTATGCTGATGCCATGGCCGACCTTAAAAAAATAATAGCTGAACACCCTACCGATCTTTGGGCCGATGATGCTGTTTTTATGATAGGCGACATTTATGAAAACCAGCTTACTGATAAGGAGCAGGCTAAAACTTATTATCAAAAAATAATAACTGATTACCCCGGCAGTTTATGGATAAATGAAGCGCGCAAGCGGTTTAGAAAATTACGCGGCGATAGTGCATCCTGATCAAATCCTGTTAGTTCCTGTTGTCTTAATTTGTATTTTTGCGGCATGATCATATACAATGAAACCGTAATTGTGGATGAAGCCATCCACAAACAATGGTTAAGCTGGATGCAAAACGAATACATCCCGATGGTGATGAATACAGGTTATTTTAAATCGTACTATATATTGAACGTTATCGATTCGCCCAATGACGGCGTTACCTATTGTATCCAATACCTGGCGGATAAATTAGAAGACTATAAGCAATTTAATGATAAACACCTGCAAACGTTGCAGGCTATTCATCAGCAATATTTCGAAAACCAGTTGGTACTATTTAATACTTTAATGCAAACCGTTAACTAAAAAGAATGAAAATCACAGAAACCAGCATTGAAGGACTAATGATAATTGAGCCGCAGATATTTAAGGATGGGCGAGGATATTTTTTCGAAAGCTATAGCAAAACAAAATTTGCTGCTGCCGGAATAAATATTGAGTTTGTACAAGACAATCAGTCTCTTTCACAAAAAAAAGCTGTACGGGGCCTGCATGCACAGGCTGCACCACACGCGCAAGCCAAATTGGTACGTGTGATAAGGGGCCGTGTTTTGGATGTAGCCATAGATGTACGCAAAGGCTCGCCTACCTATGGAAAATATGAAACTATTGAATTAAGCGGCGACAACCAATTACAGTTTTTAATACCCGAAGGGTTTTTGCATGGTTTTGCCACGCTGGAGGATGATACCATTTTTACCTACAAAGTAAATAATTACTATAGTAAAGAATGCGAGGTTGGCATAAAATGGAACGACCCCACATTGGCCATTAATTGGGGCATTGCCCAACCGGATGCGATAATATCTCCAAAGGATGCGGTATTGCCTGAGTTTAGCGAATTCGTGAGCCCATTTTAAGTCCTTAAGTCTTCCGTTTCGGGGTGATGGGGTGATTCACAAAATAGTGAATCAGGTGAATCACCTGAATCACTTTTTGCCTTTAAGTTAT
>CAISKH010000237.1 GCA_903885865.1 uncultured Mucilaginibacter sp. | reverse complement strand
TCAACTTTATAGGCCGGTTTGTTAATGGCTTTATCAAAAATAGCTTTTACGCTGGCTGCCTGTTCTTCGGTTAATATATGCTCAGGTGCGTCGTCTTTTTTTATAAGTTTATCCGCAACGTCGGCATCCACCCTTTTTAAAGAGGTCTTTTCCAGCTTTTGTTCCAGGTGGCTGATGAAGTGATTATCAATAGGCGTATCCATCACCAATACATCATAACCCTTTTTATTTGCTGATTGTATAAAAGCATCCTGTTTTTTTGGATCGTTGGTATACAGGTAAACCAATTGCCCATCTTTATCGGTTTGTAGGGATGTTACTTTGTCTTTATACTCGTTTAAGGTGAAATTCTCTTTAGCGGTATTGGTTAACAGAACAAAATCTTTGGCCTTATCATAAAACTTGTCGTCGGTTATAATGCCATATTTTACAAAAATGCCAATGTCGCTCCATTTGTCTTCGAAGGCCTTGCGGTCATTTTTAAAGAGCCCTGCCAATTTATCAGCCACCTTTTTAGTGATGTAGCTATTTATCTTCTTCACGTTGCTATCGGCCTGTAAAAAGCTGCGCGATACATTCAGCGGAATATCCGGCGAATCAATAACCCCATGCAGCAGCATTAAAAACTCGGGCACAATATCCTTCACCTCATCGGTGATAAATACCTGGCGCGAGAAAAGTTTGATTTTGTTTTTCTGAACTTCAAAATCGTTTTTCAGCTTGGGGAAGTACAATACGCCGGTTAAATTAAACGGGTAATCAACATTCAGGTGTATCCAGAATAACGGGTCTTCACTAAAAGGGTACAGTTCTTTATAGAAGGCTAAATAGTCTTCATCTTTCAGGTCGGCAGGTGCTTTGGTCCATATCGGGCTGGTATTGTTAATAATATTATCAACCTCAACCGATTTATATTTTGCCTTGCCTTCCTCGTCAACGCCATCTTCAACCGATTCTGTTTTGGTACCGAATTTAATAGGCACAGGTAAAAACCGGCAATACTTATCCAGTATTTCCTGCAGGCGGTGCTTGCTTAAAAACTCTTTCGATTCTTTATTAATATGCAGGGTGATCTCTGTACCGCGTTCGGCCAGGTCGCCTTCGCTAATTTCAAACTCGGTACTTCCGTCGCAAATCCAGCGCACGGGTTCGGCGCCTTCCTGGTAGGATAGGGTTTGTATCTCCACTTTATCAGCCACCATAAACGCCGAATAAAAGCCCAAACCAAAGCGGCCTATGATCTCTTTGGCATCCTTGGCTTCTTTAAACTTTTCCATAAACTCCGTAGCGCCCGAGAAAGCGATTTGGTTAATATATTTTTTCACCTCGTCGGCAGTCATGCCCAAACCATGATCGGCTATGGTAATGGTTTTTTTCTTTTCGTTAAAAGCCACTTCAATATGCAGGTCGCCCAGGTCGCCGTTATATTGGCCCAATGAAGCCAGGCGTTTAATTTTTTGCGTAGCGTCAATGGCGTTCGATACCAGTTCGCGCAGAAATATCTCGGTATCAG
>CAISKH010000236.1 GCA_903885865.1 uncultured Mucilaginibacter sp. | reverse complement strand
GGATAACTTTATTCGACCTGCATGAACAGGTATTGGTTGAGGTTACTGATGATGGTGTAGGGATCGAAGAAAAGTATCTCCCCCGGCTGTTTGAGCGCTTTTTCCGCACCGATACCAGCCGCTCGCGCCAAATTGGCGGCTCGGGTCTGGGGCTGGCCATTGTTAAGCATATTGTTGAGGCGCACCAGCAAACCATTAACGTGCGCAGCACAGAGGGGCTGGGGTCTACATTTGGTTTTACCTTACAGAAAGCCAAGCCGGGTTTACAATTCCCTAACATTCCCATTCTAAAAAATTAACATTAATTTAACATTGCAAAGTTACCTTTGCCCAAATACACGAAAAATATGTCGTTGAACAGTCTCTTCCAATATTTCGTTCCGAAGGATAAAAAAATATTTTTTCCTTTGTTTGAGCAGGCATCCAATAACGTTGTGGTTATGGCAACCGTGCTGGTTGAAGCCGTTAACAGCAGCAACCCTGCAACCCGCGAAGAGCTATTTAAACAGATAGATAAATTAGAGAACAAAGGCGACGAAATTACTCACCAGGTTTTCCTGGAACTGGGTAAAAACTTCATCACCCCTTTCGATAGGGAAGATATACACTCGCTGGCAAGCGCCATAGATGATGTTGCCGATTATATACAAGGCGCAGCAAACCGCATGAACCTGTATAGAATTGATGATTATAATGAACATATCCGCAAACTATCGGAACTGGTACTGCAGGCCAGTATTGACCTCGAAAAAGCGGTGCGTGAATTAAAGGACCTGAAAAACGTACGCAATATTGCCGATTCATGCATCCGCATAAACAGTGTGGAGAACCAGGCTGATTATGTATTTGACCGCGCCGTTGCCGACCTGTTTTTGTACGAAAAAGATGCTATCCGCCTCATTAAATACAAAGAAATACTGGCTGCCCTCGAAACCGCTACTGATATGTGCGAAGACGCGGCAGACGTAATGGAGTCTATCTTAGTTAAAAACGCCTGATCAACTTGATATAAATGGTTACCACCCTGTTAGTTATTGTAGTTGCCCTAGCCTTAATTTTTGATTATACCAATGGCTTTCACGATGCTGCAAACTCTATCGCTACAATTGTTTCAACTAAGGTATTAACACCTTTCCAGGCGGTTATGTGGGCCGCTTTTTTTAATTTTTTAGTTTATTTTGTTGCAAAAGAATACAAGGTAGCCGATACGGTTTCAAAAATTGTAGAGGCACATTATGTTACGCTTAGTGTAATACTTGCAGGTTTAATTGCTGCTATTACCTGGAACTTAACTACCTGGTGGTTCGGCATACCGTCCAGTTCATCGCATACGCTTATTGGTGGTTTTGCCGGCGCGGGTATAACCAATGCATTATATTTAGGAGCGAATGGATTAAGTGCGGTTAACATGCATTATATCCTAACCATATTAGCTTTTATTGTATTGGCTCCGTTTATTGGTATGGCCGTGGGTTACCTAATAACTTTAATTATATTGCATATATGCAAGCATTCAAGGCCTGCAACAGCCGAGCGATGGTTTAAACGGATCCAATTAGTATCATCAGCCGCTTTAAGTTATGCACATGGTGGCAATGATGCGCAAAAAGTAATGGGTATACTTTACGTGGCACTTTTCACATCGCATATTATCAAAAACGGTGCGCCTATGCCTAACTGGATTCCTTTATCCTGTTATTCAGCCATTGCGTTGGGTACTATGTC
>CAISKH010000235.1 GCA_903885865.1 uncultured Mucilaginibacter sp. | reverse complement strand
TTGTCTTCGTGTTTCAATAAGATAAATATACAGGTTTAAGTATGATAATTTTCGTATTTTTGCCACCTCTAAAAAATTGGGTAGGCTATTCATGTACAATGAAAATAAGCAGTTAAATTAATCGCAAACGGGCAGGGATGTGCTGGAGTTTTGGCAGAAGCATAACATCTTCCAAAAAAGCATTGATAGCCGCCCGGCTAATAACCCGTACACTTTTTACGAAGGTCCGCCGAGCGCCAATGGTATGCCCGGCATTCACCACGTAATGGCGCGGGCCATTAAGGATATTTTTTGCCGTTATAAAACCTTAAAAGGCTACCGCGTTGAGCGCAAGGGTGGCTGGGATACCCACGGCCTGCCTATTGAACTGGCTGTTGAAAAATCGTTAGGGATAACTAAGGACGATATCGGTAAAAAAATATCGGTAAAAGATTATAACGATGCCTGCCGCAAGGAGGTGATGCGCTATACCGATGTCTGGAACGACCTCACCGAAAAAATGGGTTACTGGGTCGATCTGGAAAACCCTTATGTTACCTATAAAAACGAATACATTGAAACCCTTTGGTGGATATTGAGCGAGCTGTATAAAAAAGGGTGGCTGTATAAAGGCTATACCGTACAGCCGTATTCGCCAAAATCGGGCACGGGGTTAAGCTCGCACGAGCTGAACCAGCCGGGCACGTATAAAATGGTGAAGGATACCACGGTAACCGCGCAGTTTAAGATAAAAAGGGATAAGGATTCGGAGTTTTTGTTTGAAAATATAAATACTGATCTATACATATTAGCCTGGACAACCACCCCATGGACGCTCCCGGCAAACTGCGCTTTGGCGGTTGGTGAAAAGATAGAGTACGCTAAGATAGCCACTTTTAACCCCTATACTTTTGAGCCGGTAACGGTGATATTGGCAAAGGACCTGGTAGGAAAATTTTTTAAGGCCGAGGGCGAAAATGTCTCATTTGCCGATTATAAAGGGGGTGATAAATTGATCCCCTGGGAACTTAAAGGCACTTATAAAGGCGCCAAATTGTTGGGCATACATTACGAGCAGCTAATGCCCTATGTAACCAATGCCGACCTGGAAAAAAACGCTTTCCGTGTTATCCCTGCCGATTTTGTGACTACCGAGGATGGTACGGGCATTGTACATACCGCGTCGGTTTTCGGCGCGGACGATTTCAGGGCCTGTAAGGAAAACAACGTGCCATCGGTGTTGGTGAAGGATGAGTTTGGCAAGGACGCACCGCTGGTTAATAAGCAGGGCCGCTTTGTTGCCGAGGTTACCGACTATGCCGGCCGCTACGTTAAAGAAGAATATTATAGCGATGCAGAACGCGCGCAGCCGGATTTTAAACCGACCGATGTACTTATCTCCATCAAACTAAAAACAGAGAACAAAGCGTTCGACGTTAAAAAATACGAACACAGCTACCCGCATTCGTGGCGCAGCGATGAGCCAATATTATATTACCCGCTGGATAGCTGGTTTATCCGCACCACCGCAGTAAAGGATAAAATGGTGGAGCTGAACAAAACCATTAACTGGAAACCCGAATCGACCGGAACGGGCCGCTTTGGCAACTGGCTGGAAAATTTGGTAGACTGGAACTTGTCGCGTTCACGGTTTTGGGGTACGCCGCTGCCTATTTGGCGCGAGGAAAACGGGAGTGAAGAGATTTGCATTGGCTCAATAGCCGAACTTCATGCGGCAATTGAAAAGTCAATAGCTGCGGGTTTAATGCCTGCAGGTTTTACTATTGACGATTTGCATAGGCCTTATGTAGATGATATTATTTTAACTTCATCAACCGGCAAACCCATGTACCGCGAGCCGGACCTGATAGATGTTTGGTTCGATAGCGGTGCCATGCCTTATGCGCAATGGCATTTCCCGTTCGATAATAAAGACGAATTTAAAAATGCCTACCCTGCCGATTTTATAGCTGAAGGTGTTGACCAAACCCGCGGCTGGTTCTTTACCCTGCACGCCATAGCGGTGATGCTGAGCGAGGCCAGCGACGAGGTTAAAAAGGTAAATGCCGAAGTCGGTAATAAAGGCATCGCGTTTAAAAACGTAATATCAAACGGTTTGGTGCTTGATAAGAACGGCAACAAAATGAGTAAGCGCCTGGGTAATGCTGCCGATCCGTTTGCTACGATAGAACAGTATGGCGCCGATGCCGCGCGCTGGTACATGATAAGCAATGCCGCGCCCTGGGATAACCTTAAATTTAATACCGAAGGTATTGATGAGGTGCGCCGTAAGTTTTTCGGTACGCTGTATAATACCTATACCTTTTTTGTGCTTTATGCCAATATTGATAAATTCAACTACAGCGAAGCGGAAATAGAACTAACGGACCGCCCCGAAATTGACCAGTGGATCATATCGTTGTTAAATACATTGAGCAAGGAAGTCGACGGTTTTTATGCCGATTTTGAGCCTACCAAAGCCGCCCGCGCCATACAGGATTTTGTCGACGCGCATTTAAGCAACTGGTATGTAAGGCTGAGCCGCCGCCGTTTCTGGCGGTCGGATGATTCGGATGATAAATTATCAGCTTACCAAACTTTGTACACCTGTTTAATTACGGTGGCCAAACTAATGTCGCCGATAGCGCCGTTCTTTGCTGACAGGTTGTATATCGACCTCAATAAAGTAACGCAGAAGGAAGAGTTTGAATCAGTTCACCTGGCTTATTTCCCCGCGTATGATGCCAAACTGGTAAATACCAAACTCGAAGAGCGCATGCAACTGGCGCAGGATGTATCGTCGCTGGTATTGTCGTTGCGTAAAAAGGTGGGTATTAACGTAAGGCAGCCATTAAGCAAAATATTGCTACCCATATTGGATAAAGGTTTCAAACACCAGGTAGAGCAGGTAAAAGAGTTGATATTATCGGAAACCAATATAAAGGATATTGAGTACATAACCGATACCGCGGGCTTTGTTAAAAAGAAGATCAAACCAAATTTTAAAGCGTTAGGCGCGAAAGTGGGCAAGGATATGAAGGCTGTTGCTGATGAAATAAACAACTTGACCCAGGCGGATATTGAGAAACTGGAAAGTGAGGGCTTTATTCAACTACTCACCACCACCCACTCACTACACACCACTGATGTTGAGATCATAGCCGAGGATGTTCCCGGATGGCAGGTAGCTAACTTAGGAAAATTAACCGTAGCTTTAGACGTTACTATTACCGACGAACTGAAAGAGGAAGGTATATCACGCGAATTGATAAACCGTATACAGAATCTGCGCAAAACCAAAGGATTTGAAGTGACTGACAGGATAAATGTTAAGTTAACAAATCATCCATTTATTAGCCGTGCCCTGAATAATAATTTATTATATATTTGCGCCGAAATTTTAGCTGACAAAATATTGCTTGATAATCAGTTAAATGAGGGTGAAAAGGTCACTATTGATGATAATGAAATAACTATTGCTATAAATAAAATATGATGAAAGTAGAAAACGAAAAGACCCGGTATAGCGATACCGAGCTAAAGGAATTTAAAGAGCTGCTGTTAGATAAACTAAGCAGCGCAAAAGAAGAATTAAACGCTTTGGCCACTTCATTAAGTTCGCCAAATGCTAACGGTACGGATGATACTGCCGGTACCTATAAAACACTGGAAGACGGATCGGCCACTTTGGAGAAAGAACAGATAAACCAATTAGCTGCCCGCCAGAAAAAATTTATTGAGCAGCTGGAAGCCGCGTTAGTGCGTATTGAAAATAAAACCTACGGCATTTGCCGCGAAACCGGTAAACTGATACCTAAAGAACGCTTACGCGCTGTGCCGCACACCACTTTAACCATGGAAGCTAAATTGAAGCAATAAATGAAGGCTGCTTATATTAAACCTTTTTTAACTGCTATACTAATTATCATTGCCGACCAACTGATCAAAACCTGGGTTAAGGCACATATGTACCAGGGCGAGGAAATTAAATTTTTAGGCGACCGCGGCATGCTGCATTATACCGAAAATAATGGCATGGCCTTTGGCATGGAGCTGGGCGGCGACTGGGGTAAACTGGCTTTAACCCTGTTCCGCATTGTGGCTGTTTTGGCCATTGGTTACGGCCTGGTTTATTTAATTAAACATAAATACCATCGCGGCCTTATTATGAATGTGGCGCTGATATTTGCCGGCGCTATGGGTAATATCATCGATTCCACTTTTTACGGGGTGATCTATAAATATGCACATTTATTTCATGGCCAGGTGGTTGACATGTTCTATTTCCCGCTTATATCGGGCTATTTCCCAAAATGGATACCGGTTTGGGGCGGGCAGGATTTTATCTTCTTCCGACCGGTATTTAACCTCGCTGATGCCTCCATATCAATAGGCGTTATCATGATACTGATATTCCAGAAACACTATTTTAAGCAGGAAGCTCCCGAAGAAGAGGCGCCGAACAGTGAGATGGTGGAAGAGTAATCTTTGTCTAAATTTCCATAAACTTCTGCGTTTCTGTTGAACGGGGGCAAACGCGCGTTTTTATCTATAAACTTCACCCGTATATCACATCTTTTCGTTGTTTACTCCTAAATAGGTCAAAAAATATCTCATTTTAACAATAAAGTCAACTCAATTAAGAATTTCTTTTAAAAAAATTCCTTTTTATAGATAAAAAATTATCAAAATAACATTTTTATCTATTTTTTTAAAAAAAATGATTG
>CAISKH010000234.1 GCA_903885865.1 uncultured Mucilaginibacter sp. | reverse complement strand
TTTAAGGTAAAGCTTTTTATTCGCGGATTGCAAATCCGCTGATATTTAAGTCCGGGATTATAAATCCGGACTAACGAAGATAATTGATTGATTGAACCGGCCCACCCTGTTGAGGCGCGCCAAACGCAGCTAACTAATCATACCGATGCCGTTCCCGGTCATTATCTGAGCGGTTGGCTATTGTCCTTTTTCGCCGTTTGATATCTTCATCGAGGTGATGATCGTAAACACTGTCAATAACGCTTATATCACGCTCCTTATCGCGCTCGGCAAAATGAGCGTCCGATTCCTGCTTTTTCGCAACGGCTATATCATAAGGCCCCCTGCCCGACATCAGCTTTACAAATACCGGCAAACATTCAAATAAAATAAACAGGTAACCAATAAACGATATCGCGAGGTAAGTATCGAGGTCGCGGGTGCCGTTTTCGTTATAGGTTAGCTGGCCAAGCGCCCAGTTACGATCGGCAAAGCCGGCCACTTTTGCCAGGCTATCCAGCTGGTGTTCGCTAAAGAGGCGCATGTTGTTCAGTCCTTCATAATCTTTGCGCTGGCCCAGGTATTGGTCCAGTTTGTCGGCATTGGCAGTAACGGTTTTTAAGCGGTCGGTTTTTTCCTGCAAAATGGTTTGTTTTTGTTTGGCGTAGGTTCCGTACCCTACAATGCCCGAGGTTTGGTTGTTCTTTTCGCCAAAAACTTCCTCATTCAGCTGGACGCGAGAACGGTTAACATCTTTTTCGAGCGAGTCTTTTTCCTTTTTCAGATCGGCAATTTTTGCCAGCTCCATGCTGTATTTTTCGTTGTAGGTTTTTTTCAGCGTATCTATTTTACTGTGCTGACCCTTTAAATAAGCGGTTTTTAGTTTCTGACGTATCTCTTTGTCGAAGAT
Source organism: uncultured Mucilaginibacter sp. (assembly GCA_903885865.1). Taxonomy (GTDB): domain Bacteria; phylum Bacteroidota; class Bacteroidia; order Sphingobacteriales; family Sphingobacteriaceae; genus Mucilaginibacter. The sequence goes on along the minus strand of CAISKH010000234.1, from coordinate 8,315 downwards.
TTTCAGCTCAAGGGGGCGCGATATTACGATGCCTATCATAATAGCCAGCAAAATACGGGGCGAAGCCTGCAGTATTTGCTGATTGGTAGTGCCTTCCTTGTTTATACTCGATACGATGTAACGGTCCATATTAAAAATGGCCGTGCCCCATAATAAACCAAACAGAATGGCAAAACCAACGGCAAAGGCGTCGCCGTTGAATACAAAATACATGGCATAGCCGCCCGAAAGAGAGGCAAACAACGCGGTAAAAAATATAGTGGCGCCAATGCCGAAATACTTATTATGCTCAAGGGGATACTTTTTTAGGGTATCACCATGCGCACCCGAACAGAACCAAAAAAACCGGGTAACTTTATCCATCAATTATGCCTAAACGTTATAAATATATATGAAACGCACTTAAGTAACGATTGTTACAAAATAAGAGAATGTTTTTGTAGGTATGGGAAATGGTGTGACGAAAAGCATATTTTCAGGGACGAAGATATAGCCCCATCTAAATCTCCCTCGGTCGGATGGACTTTAAGTCGTGGGGAAGAAAGACCAATTTTTAAGAATAAAGTAAAAGTCTCCCCTACCGGGGGAGATTTAGAGGGGGCTAAAGAACTAATTTGATATAAAAAAACTACATTTGATCTGTTAAAATAATTTATAAAACCATGCAGGAAATAACCGTACAGGAACTGAAAGAAAAAATAGATAACGGCGAAGACTTCCAACTGATCGATGTCAGGGAAGATTTTGAGTACGAAACATCAAATATCGGGGGCTTATTAATACCCCTGGGCGGCATTTTAATTGAGGCTGATAAGGTAAGTAAAGATAAACCGGTTGTAGTAATGTGCCGCAGCGGTAAACGCAGCGCGGCGGCTATAATGCAGCTGGAGCAATTGGGTTATACCAATTTAGCCAACCTGCAAGGCGGTATACTGGCCTGGGCCGAAGAAATTGACCCTACCATAACCGTATATTAGCCATGGGCAAAAAAATAGCGTTGAGCACCTTTTATAACCTTTGCATTATTTTATGCCTGATAATGGGTTATATGGGGTTTACCCATAAAAGCTATGATTATATACTGGCCGCGGTTTTTGGCGGAACTATATTTATTGTATTGAAAGTAAAACTGCTAAAAGAAATACGTAACACACTTAAACCTTAAATTTTAAAAATATGTTGATCATCATTTTAGGCATCATTGTACTTGCTGTGGGTACAGTGGTTATGCGCTCACCCGAACCAACCAACCGGTATGGCGGTACCATACGTATAGTTGGTACCATTATAATTGTTTTAGGGGTAATGTCATCGGCGTTCAAGATCATTGAGCCGGGCAAGGTTGGCGTACAAACCCTGTTTGGCAAAGTAGAAGATAATGTATTGGAAAGCGGCCTGCATGTAATAAATCCCTTATGCGAAGTAACCACTTTTAGCATCCAAACCGAAAACTATACCATGAGTGCCAAAAGTAACGAAGGGCAGGTGGAAGGAGATGATGCTATAAAGGTGTTATCTTCCGACGGGTTGGAAGTTACCATTGATCTTTCTGTGTTGTACCGGGTTAACGCTTCAAGAGCGCCGTTTATACTGCAAAATATAGGCGCAGATTATGAAAGTAAAATAGTGCGCCCGGTTACCCGTACAGCTATACGCGATAACGCTGTTAGTTACGCGGCGGTCGACCTGTATTCGACCAAACGGCAGGAGTTTCAATTTAAAATAAATAAAACCATTAGCGATAATTTTTCTAAAAACGGGCTGGAGGTACAGCAGGTACTTATACGCAACGTTACTTTGCCTGCTACTGTACGCGCCAGTATTGAATCAAAGATACAGGCCGAGCAGGATGCCCAGAAAATGCAGTTCGTTCTTCAAAAAGAGCGCCAGGAAGCCGACCGCAAACGCGTAGAGGCGCAAGGTATTGCTGATTACCAGAAGATATTATCAACCGGATTATCCGATAAGCAATTGCAGTACGAAACCATTAAAGCACAAAAGGAAATTGCCTTGTCGCCCAATGCCAAAGTTATTATAATTGGCGGCGGCAAAGGGAACCCTATCATGCTAAGCGATAAGTAATAGTTACCATGAATTTTTCGAATTGAAGCGAATTGCACGAGTTGTGATTCGCCTCTTTAGTTTACATTCTCACATCTTTTCATAATCATCCCTCGCCCTATCCTTATCATAACGCACACCCGGTGTTAGCCAAAACAACAGTACTACACGCGAGTACCTGAAGTTAAAAGGTGATAGTATAAACGCCACGCTTAACAGCACCGCTGCATATATCCACGGGTTGCGGCTGCCGGTTAAAATGTATATTGCTACAGCAAGCGTTACCATTTGAGCAACATTAAAGCAATAGCTTAACAGCATGGCTACATAAAAATAGCCCGGCTCTATTTCAAATTTAAAACCGCAGTGCGGGCAATATTCATTCATTTTTTGTGATGAAAAACCATACATACTGTTTGCAAACATATTGCCCCTTCTGCATTTTGGGCATTTGGCATGTATTGCTGCCGAGGTTTTTGATATTTCCATTGTAGTATTATTTAATAACGTGTTCATGGCTTATTGTTATTTTTCTAAATTCTTCCGGAGTTAAGCCTGTCTGCTTTTTAAAAAACCTGCTGAAATAGGAGTTATCAGCAAAGTTAAGCTGATTGGCAATTTCAAAAATTGTTAAGTCATTGTTTATCAACAGTCGTTTGGCCTCAAGTGCAATACGGTTGCGTATAACTTCACCGGCAGGTATGCCCAGCACATCATTACATAATGCATTGAGGTGATTAGGGGTGATGTACAGCAGTTCGGCGTATTGTTTTGGCAGTTTTATAGCTGTATAGTTTTTCTCTGTCAGTTTTTGAAAGCTACGCAGCAGGGTATAGTTATAGGATGGGATGGTTTTATTTACGGTATTAAAGCCGAGCCTGGCTATGCTGATAAATAATTGCAGCATGATTGCTCGTATCATGTCCATTTCGAGCGGCTTTGTCTCTTCTGTTTCACCCATAAGCTGTTCAAAAAGGCTGATAATTCCATCTTGCACGTCTGTCGGGATATCAATCACGGAGTCTGCTATAACCCCTGTAAAAAATGGGAAGTCCTCTAAATAATTTGCCTTCAATAAAAACGACTGAAAAAAAGGAACCGAAAAATTAATAATATACCCGTCAACATCACTTTCAAAGGCCCAGTTATGCACCTGTCCGGGTATCATAAAATATATTTGGAAGGGCTTTACCGGAACCCGCTGAAAATCGATAGTTTGTGACCCGCCGCCTTTAGTAAAAAACACTAAATGATAAAACGAATGTTTATGCGCCACGTGCAAATTTCGGTGACTTTTTAAATACGGGGCAAACCTACTGATCAATACGTCATCCTGCTGTTGGGTAAGGCTACAAATATCATATATGGGGATTCCTGTTTTCATTACCCAAAGGTAAGCGGTAATAACGAGTTTTAATGGTGTTGTTTGGGGTGATTGTGGTACTTTTTACCGATTATATGATTTGGCAAATACGCAGCTGTTTCAAAAATGGTACAGCTTCTTTTCGCGAAAAAAAAGTCCATATATTAAAATACTAACAAGGCTATAGTTTTATTATAAACATTTCATTATATTTGGCATATAGGTAAAATATTGTGAATTATAATGTGCAATGTTTTAAAATGTTAATAATTTCGGAGCCCTGATTATAGTGAGAAAATTTTTCACGGAATAAAACCGCGAAACAATACGTTACATACATTGCCACGTACATTATTCAAACAAAACGTTATGCGAGCAGAAGCCGGTGCCGGTATCCAAAAAATAGTTGACAACTCACACGACCTGCTTTGTGTATTCAATCCCGCTATGCAATTTGTAAATGTAAGCAAAGCCGTAGAAAACCTATGGGGATATACTAAAGAGGAGCTTTTAGGGAAATCTTTTACGGATTTTGCTTACCCCGAAGATATAGAACCGGCTACCGCGTCTTTCAACAATATAATGGCAGGTGCAAACTGCATTCATTTTGATACGCGGAGTGTTCATAAAAATGGTTCAGTTGTGCCGGTATCGTGGTCGGCCACGTGGCTGCCCGATGATCAACTGATGTTTTGCATTGCGCGCGAGAAGCGTCTGAAAAAAACCGCCGGAGAGTCGCTGGATGAATCTAAAGAAAACTATAAACTTCTCTTTTACTCCAACCCGTTTCCCATCATAATTTATGACGTAGAATCTCTTGCCATTCTTGATGTTAACCAGATGGCGTGTAAACTGTATGGTTACTCAACGAAAGAGTTCACCGGGTTAACTATTAAAGATATAAGCGCAGCAGAAGACGCGACATTGACCAAAGTTAGGGTAACCCCGGAATTTAACGGCGAAATAAAAAACCTGGGTACATGGGACCATCTAAAAAAGAATGGCGATACGCTAAAAATAGAAATGACGGGGCATTCTGTGGATTATTTGGGAAAGCATTGTATCATCGTAGTGTGTAAGGATATTACCGAAGAATCAAAAACATTACGCTCGCTTGAAAAAAGCATTGAACGTTTTGAATATGTTACCGAAGCCACAACTGATATTATCTGGGATTGGGACCTGGAAGCAAACGAGGTTTATTATTCCAGGAACATCAAAAAGTCATTCGGGCATACGCCGGGTGTTAATGTTGGCGATATGCGGTTTTTTGCACAGTATGTACATCCTGATGATAGGGAAAGGGTTGTGCTTTATCCTGATCCTGTCAAATATGGTACTATGAATTACTGGACGGAAAAGTACCGTTTCAGAAAAGCTAACGGAGAATACGCATTTGTACTGGATAAGGGGGTGGTTATCCGCGATGAAAACGGCGTAGGTATCCGCATGATCGGTGCTATGCAGGATATTACTGAACTAAAAAACAGCGAACTGCAAATTGCAAAACAAAATGCCCAATTAGTTGATCATGCCGGCAAACTGAATACGCTCAATACACTGAAGGACCGGTTAATAGCCATACTGGCGCATGACCTGCGTGGCCCTTTGAGCAGTTTAAGAGGGCTGTTTGAGCTTTTCCAGGACGATAGCATATCAAATGTTGAACTGCTGGATATGATACCCGGTGTAGTTAAAAAATTAGATTACACTTCCGATTTTTTGGATACGCTATTGTTCTGGGTTAATACCCAAATGGAAAACTTCGAAAGAGCGATTAAAGAATTTTCTGTAAAGGATATTGTTACTAAAGAAAAACAAAACCTGTATGACCAGGCCTCCAAAAAAGGCATTGACTTAAAAATTGACGTGCCGGATGAGATGGTTGCTTTTGCCGATCCGGATTCGGTGCGCATAGTTATCCGCAACCTGGTTAGCAATGCCATTAAATTCTCGAATGGGAAAGATATTATTGAAGTTTCTGCAAAGCAGGATGGCCAGGATGTTTTGATAAGGGTTAAGGATACCGGGACCGGCATGACGCCCGAGCAATGTGCCAAACTTTTTAAAGGCAAGGTTAACAGCAAAACCGGTACCCATAACGAATTGGGGACAGGCATGGGCCTGCTATTCTGCAAGGACCTGATAGAAAAATGTAACGGAAAAATTTGGGTAACCAGCGAACAGGGGGTTGGTACTGAGTTTTCTTTTACTATACCTGTAGGTATGGCGAATGTTTAAGGCACATTATTAAACATGAGTATTGCCGGATAATTACACCATTTCAGGCTTTTCTGGGGTTGCCTATTGCAGCACATGGATATGAGGGTTAATTAAATCAGACCCCAGGTTTTCTTGTTCGAATTCCTCAATAAAATTATTTAATTCTTTAATAATCGCGTCCAGCTCGTTCACCGAAAAAGAAAGATAGTGACAGTGTTTTGTTAAATCATCTTTCGTTAAAATAATATTTTCGGTATTAACAAGGTCAGTAAGCCCCATTATATTAGCCACCTGTTTTCTGATCCTGTGTGATGTAATATACAATATCTCTTGCACCTCCTCCAAATGCTGCAGTTCTTTAATGCTGCTCAATTGGTTTAACCGGCGAAAGCGGATGGCCAGGTTGGATGTAATAATAATGGCCGCCATAGACATCCCGCGGTTGGCCCAAAACGCTTTGCCCTCGTTTAATCTGAGGTCGAAAAGCAACACATCGGTAATAATTAGCAAACAAGCAATCGCTGTAAATAAGCGAATAAACCGGGGGCTGTCATGAAATACCAGCAGCATACAGCATAAATACAATATATCCGCCACAAAAGTAGGCGGAGTAACTATATCTATAGTAAAAACTATCAAAAGGCTTGCAGCAGCCAAACTGCGGGTTGTTTTGACCGGTTTGTTCATTATAACATTTATCATAACTTTTCAAACTTTATCATCCTGCGTTCACTTGTCTGGTATGCAATACCGGAAATACTTGCGAGATTGGACGCTTTAATGAATAAATTTATAGATGAAGCTATTAAACCTGCGTGCTATATCAATTCCCTATCATCAGGTTTTTATGCATTGGTGGCAAGTAAATGTAATGTTAGGCTGGTCGATAATAAATGATAATGGACAGGAAAAAAAGTGATCTAGAACATATTTTTCGGTCCAGGCAAGGTCATCCGACAGAGGGCCTGCGGAAGCTGCACGATTTCAAACGCGGGGTCCGCTGTGACAGACCCTCCAGGGAGGGGAGGAAATATAACCTGGAGCAGGCGGGGTAAACAAATCAGGAATATAGGCAAAGCTTGTTACTACCAGCGATCCCCGGGCATTCGTATGCGTCTATTACTAAACAAGTTGTATAATAACAGGATAACAGCAATTACAATTAATATATGTATTGCGTCTCCGCCAAAGTGGAAAGCAAAGCCCCCAAGTAGCCAGCTGATAATCAGAACGACTACAATAATGTAAATTAAACTTCTCATAATTGTAGAACTTGAATTAGGTTAGAATTGTTTTACCTATTTAAGTGCAAAAGGAAAAGGTACAAATAGGCTGTGCCCAGGATTGCAGATATATGCTGTCCCGGCAGGGTCTTTCAAGGGAGACCCTGCCAGGACAAAAAGCGGCCCTATTTAAAAAAAGCAAATTATTTTTTGAGGAGTAGTCACATAATCCTATATTTGCAATCCCAAAACTAAAGGGAGTTTAGCTCAGCTGGTTCAGAGCATCTGCCTTACAAGCAGAGGGTCACTGGTTCGAACCCAGTAACTCCCACAGAAAGAAGCCTAACAGAAATGTTGGGCTTTTTGTTTAACCGCTATTTCCTATGGTGTTTGTAAATCATTTTTTAAAAAATAAAGCTCACTATTTTTAAAGTGGTTAAAAAAGTATTAATATTGGGTAAATAAAATCAATAATAAGCCAATTATTCTTACTATAACCGTTATGCGTAAATATTCATTTTTGCTAAATGCGTTTTATGCATTTTTAATTACCGTTTTTTCGCTTAACGCGACCGGGCAAACAACAGCAGCCAAACCCGACGATAACCGCTTTACCAAAGTAGTGCTTGCACAACGGGTTGAAGAACCCATGCAGTTCCAAATAATGAAGGATGGCAAAGTGCTTTATGCCGAACGCAAAGGAAAGTTGAAACTGTATAACCCCGCAACCGGGAAGATAGCCGTTATAGGCCAGTTCGCGGTAAGTAACCAATACGTGAGCCAAACCGGCGAGGTAAGCGAAGGCGAGGACGGCCTGCAGGGTGTTATATTGGATCCTGATTTTGATAAGAACCACTGGATATACGTTTATTATGCGCCTATAGGGAAAGACTCTGTAAACAGTTTGGTAAGATATTATTGGGATGGCAAAGGCCCGCTCGCGGAAAGCTCAAAAAAATTAATATTGAATGTTAAGGTGCAACGTTATGAGTGCTGCCACGTAGGTGGCGGTATGGTATTTGATAAAAACAAGAACCTTTATTTAAGCACCGGCGATAATACCTTCTCGCGCGCTTCCGACGGATTTTCGCCGTTGGATGAACGGCCGGGAAAATCGCCCGAAGATTCACAAAAAGGCGCGTCAAATACAAATGACCTGCGCGGTAAAATTTTACGCATACATCCTGAAGCGGATGGCACTTATACGATCCCCGAAGGAAACCTGTTTGCGAAAGGAACACCAAAAACACGCCCCGAAATATATACCATGGGCAACCGCAACCCCTGGAGGCTTACCATCGACAGCCGCACCGGCTGGCTATATTGGGGCGAAGTTGGCCCTGACGGGGGCAGGGATGATATGGAACACCGCGGACCGCAATCGTATGACGAATTTAACCTGGCCAAAAAACCGGGGAATTATGGCTGGCCCTATTTTGTGGCTG
>CAISKH010000233.1 GCA_903885865.1 uncultured Mucilaginibacter sp. | reverse complement strand
TGGGATTGGGAAAACCTGCGCCTTGATGTAATGAACCATGGTGTGCGTAACTCGCTGTTAGTAGCGCCAATGCCAACCGCTTCAACTTCGCAAATATTAGGGAACAACGAGTGCTTTGAGCCTTATACCTCAAACATTTACACCCGCAGGGTTTTAAGCGGGGAGTTTATCATCGTTAACAAACATTTACTGCGCGACCTGGTAAACCGTGGTTTATGGGATAATAATATGAAGGATAAGATCATTACCGCGAATGGTTCTATACAGGATATCGCTGAAATACCGCAGGAGTTAAAAAACCTCTACAAAACCGTTTGGGAGATCAAAATGCGTGATATTATTGATATGGCTGCTGATAGGGGCGCTTATATTTGCCAGTCGCAATCGCTGAACCTGTTTATTAACTCGCCAAATGCTTCAAAACTAACCTCAATGCACTTCTACGCATGGAAGAAAGGCTTAAAAACCGGTATGTATTACCTGCGCACACAAGCGGCATCGCAAGCGGTTAAGTTTACCGTTGAAAATCAAGGCGGTAAAAATATGGACCCTGTAATACCAGAAGTGGTAGACCAAATTGCCGACGAAATACCCGCTGGCCCAACCTGCTCCATGGAAGAGGGTTGTGTGACTTGCTCTGCTTAGTCCGAAAGTCCGCATAAGACCGAAAGTCCGAAAGTTTGAATTGTCAGGCTTTCGGACTTTTTTATTAGTTAAATTTGATCTTCCGGACTTTCGGTCTTTCCGACTTTCGGACTAAATAACATGAACACCAAACATGAAATAATTTCCTGCGAACGCTGTGGAAAGCGTATGGAATGTAAGGCAAACGCTTACACCAAATGCCAGTGCAGCAAAGTGCAGTTAAATTTAAACGAGGTGCAATATATCAGCGAAAATTTCGAGGGTTGCATGTGCGCGGATTGTTTGCTGGCGTTGCGGGAAGAATATAGGGCAATACTAACCACTGTTATAAAATGAAGCCCGTCCAAATATATTTAATAAAAATCTGGTGCATCGGTATACTTTTATCGCCCATCATATCAACGTTATTGTTGAGGAAAAATATATATAGCTATACTCCTTTTAGCATGCCGCTTATTATTGGCCTTACAATAATATTAGGTTTTATGTACTTATCTCCAAGCCTGTTGTTATCTTGTCTTGTTGCAACTTATATAAAAGAAACATCAAAAAATATAAAACTAATTGCAGCAGCTTGCCTGCTTGTCCCAACAGTTTTACAGCTATACCTATTATATAAAGGGCACTTATCGCTTATTTATCAAGGTGCAGAAGTAATGACACAGACTTACGCTATCGTATTTTTTATTGAGGCGTTGATTTTTAAAATCAAACAGCCACAGGCTAAATTATAAATATTTAAGGGTAATTTCAGTCTGCTATGACATCTTCCCAGGTTCCCCCTTTTCAATCTTTCGGCAACAACTGCTACATCCTGATAGTAAACGGCAAACCTGAAGGCCCGTTCACTTTATCCCAACTAAAAGAATTAAAAATAAAACCCGGTGATTTCGTTAAAACCGAACCAATGGACGATTATAAAGAAGCCCATGAAATTGCCGAACTACGTCAATTTTTCGGTTTCAATCAGCAAGCGCTTATTCAATACTTCGGCAGTTTTGACCAGCGCCTGCTTGCCGCCGCGCTCGACTGGTTCTTTGTTTCGGGCGCATGTATTATTGGAGCGTTTATGGTTGCCCTGTTTGTTAATAATAAGATAGTTCTTCTTTCGGTTGCTGTTAGCTTGCTGATCGTTATACCGATAGTAAATTTTATTTATCATGTTATTATGGAGAGCTCTGACAAACAAGCCACTTATGGTAAGCAAATTTTACAGTTGAAAGTTTGCGATATGGCGGGTAACCGCATCAGCCCCGCTCAGGCGGCCGGCAGAAACCTGGCAATAATATTTTCGGTGCTTACCTTGTTTATAGGTTACCTGTATAGCTTTTTTAATAAGCAGCAGCAATGTTTGCATGATATAATAGCGGGCACTTTGGTGGTGAAGGACAGGTTGTAATTATTTCTGCTTTCGTAAAAACACATTGCCATAATTGGTGCCAATGGTAATAGGGGTTCCGCCGCCATTCAAGTCACCCGAAAAATTATTCGGGATGTTGGAAGCAGGATACTTTGGCACCATATTCAGGTCTGAATATATTTCACCATTAGTTGTATTAATATTAACGGTCGCCTTAATATTTTCAGGCACTGAAATATCTATATCGGCAGCATTCGAAGAAATAAACAACGATGTCTTTTTAGGATTTGTATCGCTATTATACCATTTTACATGAGTGATAATAATTTTTGAACTAGTCATAGCATCGGAAGACAAGGTAAGCGGGCCGGTTACATTGTCCAATTCAGTTAACACGGCGGCACCCTTGATCTCCAGTTCACCGGTCAGGTCCTTTAACGATATCATCCTGATCTCTCTTTGCATGAAACCCGCCGAAAGTTTCAGATGGATGTCCCTGGGCAATTTTATTAATAATGCTTTATGTTGAATGTCTTGCATTGATATCTGTACCTGTTGCGGATATTCCTTTATTACAGGCTTCCCAAACGAATTGTCATATATAGGATCGTTTTTTGTCATTGGAGTAATATCCTTTAATCCGTCATCCCCCAATTTACCGCGAGAGGCGCGAAGCTTAATATTATCTACCCATTTAGCGTTTTTTTTTATGAATGGCTCTTCAGAAATTCTCCAGTTGAGTGGGGGATTATAAGGCTCAATAATCAATTCATCGCCATCATACCCTTGTATGTATATTGATGCACTGTAAATTTTCAGCTCAACAGAAGGATCCTTTTTACCCTTAAAAGAGTACTTTACAATAGTGGAATCTTGTTGCGCAAAACCTG
>CAISKH010000232.1 GCA_903885865.1 uncultured Mucilaginibacter sp. | reverse complement strand
TGGTTTTCTTCTAAAATTACAATTTCGGCTTGTTTAAATTGCTTAAAAAATTTATTGCCTATTTTTAGCGGATACATTTTATCGTGTTTGCCAAATATGAAAATACATTTTATAGGATACTCTTGCAGCACTTTTATCAATTTAGGTTCGTCGGTGCCTAAAAAACGCAGATAGGTAAAGCAGGCATATAAATTAAATCTCAGCTCAGGCGTGTTGATCTCCTTTAATAAAATATTACGGCCAACATCGTCTACCAATCGTAACCTTTTAACTAAACGGAGCATATTTATTAGCGCATTTTCGTTTAAAGCCACCTTCTCCAATATTTTATTGCCAATTTTATTTTTGCTGAAATAGGTTACCAACCTGCCTGGATTGATGGATGAAGGCGCGGCAACAATATATTCATTGATCCGGGGTGCCAGCTCTTCGACTATTGCAGTTGCATAATGCGAACCCATGGAATAAGAAATAACTGAGAAACGATCAATATGCTCCTGTTCACAAAACGCGGTTATCAGGTTGGCCAAATCCTTTTTGCTCAGGCCCTTTTTTATGGTTTGCAGGCTTTGGTCTTTTAGCAGCGTTAATTTATGAAAAAACAGGTCAAAGCCGTAAAAGGTATATTTTGATCCTAATTCAGGTTCCAGGGCCCTAAATTGTTTACCATGCATGCCAAAGCCATGAAAACATAACATTTTATGTTCGCCGGTACCAAATTGGTAATAGTGAAGTTTAACCGTTTCGTTTTCAAAGAAATGCTGGGTCATCTTTCAATGATTGCTATAGCCCAAACATAATCTCCGTCGTGCGATATGGTTAAACTGATATTATATTTATCAGGATGCTGGTGGAGCGTCACCGTTGGACGGCCGGCAGTTTTTTCCCTGGTTATTTCAATTTTATTCCAGCCTAATGCTTTACTATTTAATTGTTTTACAGCTTTATAAACCGCCTCTTTAGCCGCCCAGGTAGAAGCATAACGCAACAGGCTATCATTAAACTGTTCGCAGTAAGCTATTTCGGCAGAGGTGTAAACTTTCTTTTTAAACAGATCGGTTAATGAATTGCGAAAAACAGGCATAAAAACCAGGTCGTTGCCCACTGCAAATTTATTATCGATGCCGAACTCATTAAGTGTTGTTAAAATTTCATTCTCCATCTACGCCAATGCCCATAATATTAAACCCGCCATCTACAAAATGAATATTGCCGGTTACTTTTTTTGAAAGATCAGAAAAATAGTACAGGGCCGTATTACCCACATCGCCGGCATCAATGTTGCCAAGCGGTGCGGTAAATTTACCCATTTTTCTGAGCCGGCGCACACCGTATATGCCCCCGGCAGAAGTGGTCATGACCAAACCCGCTGATATGGCATTTACCCTAACCTGTTTCCCCCTGAAATAGCTCGCCAGGTACAGCACAATGTTTTCGAGTGCAGCTTTGTTAATTGCCATGCCCGCATAAGGCGGAAATACCCGTTGGGAGGCGTTATAAGTTAGTGTTAATATCGATGCATTTTTCGAAAGCAGTGGCTCGGCCAGCCTCGCTATTCTAAGCAATGAAAAAGCGCTGATATTAAATGAATCCATAAAATCCTCAAACGGAATATCGATGTACGAAGGCGGCGCTTCATTGCTGCCCGGCAGGCTGTAACACATTACCTGCTGGCTGCCAAAAGCAACGCCATGCAAAATATAATCAATAGGGCCCAGCCCTTCATAAACGGCTTTCAGGAATGAATTTATATCGGCATCGTTCCTTACATCAACTTCGGCAGCAAAGCGGGTATCGATACCCAGTTTCTCCATCAGGTACAAAACTTCATTCTTTGTTTCGGCAACATAGCTTAATGCCACCTTACAGCCCGACTGATGCAATTTTAAAGCAACATCATAGGCAATTGAGCTGTCATTTCTGACGCCAAAAACTACGGCCACTTTATCTTTATTATCAATCATTAATTATCTTTTGATATAGCCATAGCGCTGTTTGTACCACCAAAGCCATAATTTAAACAAACTACCTGGTTTATTTCTTTTGTCACCGTTTCCTGCGGAATTAAATGCCGGTAGGCTTCAGCCGGTTTCTGTGAACCGGCCCAGCCGTCTTTTTGCTGGAACTTTTCCTGTTCATGATTTAATGTGTCCGAATTTAAACACGGAGGGACCTGCTGGTTTTTAAGCATTAACAAAGCTGTGATCAACTCAACCGAACCGGCTGCCCCCAGCATATGGCCAAACTGTGATTTTGGCGCTGATATATGATACCCATCCTCGCCCAGGGTGTCTACTACGCTTATCAATTCAATGATATCACCAACAGGGGTGGCCGTACCATGTACTTTTACCACATCCGGCTTTATTTCTGCTCCGGCCATAAGGCCCTGCCATAGCCTTCTTTGCCCGTCGTACGATGGATAAAACATATTGCCGTCGCCATCAGAGTTATTAAAATACTCATCAATAACGGCTAAAATTGTTGCCCCGCGGGCTTTAGCCATCTCATATTCTTCAAGGGCCACTATGCCGGCCCCGAATGAACATACAAAGCCATTGCGGCTGGTATCAAAAGGGCGTGAGCTTTCGGCAGGACTAAAGCCTTTGCTCAATACCTGCATGGCATCAAAACCTATAAAAGTTTCAATAGAAGTTCCTTCAACCCCTCCTGCAACAGCACGGTCCTGTAAACCGAATTTTATAAGACGGTAAGCATAGCCAATATTACCCAGGCCCGTGGCGCAGGCGGAAGTTATTGATTCGCAAACGCCCTTGTTTTTTATCAGGCATGATACATTGGCGGCTTCGCGGTATGACATCGTCCTGTCAACCGTGTGCGAACCGGCTAATCGCGATTTTTTGCCGAATTCAAAGAAAGCGTGCCAGGCATGGCGCATAATAACATTTCCGGCCCCGCCTGATGCGATCACTACACCTGTCCTTTCCGACTGTGTTTCGGTTTTGGTCCAGCCGGCCATACGAATAGATTCCAGCGAGCCAAGCATGGCCCAAACGCTGCCCAGATCGGCAGTGGATAAATTAATGTCGGGTATGCGGCCTAAAGTATCAACAAAAGTTTCGGGCCAGTCATATCCTTCCACATAATATATGGGTTCAAGGCCTAAATCGTTATCATCTATATATCCTGATACGGTTGAGCGGATCTGCTTTTGAAATTCCACAGCTTTGGGCCATTCCCTGATCAGGCTTTGGCCGGTAAATATTTTTTTGTCGAAAACAGCAAGATCAGCACAGTCAGGGAAAGCCCCTCCCATGCCTACTATTGCTACTTTTCTTCCTTGAATGGGCATAATTAAGCAACCCCTCTTGCTTTTGCTTTTAGTATCAGGTCGACAACGTCTTTCACTGTCGAGCCAAGTTCATCTATATCATCATCTTCAAATTCAACATCAAATTTTTGCTCAACTTTCGCGGCAATATTAATCAACTCGGTTGAGGGCATGCTCATGTCTGTTAAAAAGTCTGTTTCTTCCGTAACATTTTCCAACAACGCCGGATCAACCGTTCTTACCGTACGCAAAACCTCTATTAATCCATCAATTATTTCTTGTCTTTCATTTACCATATTATTATGCTATTTTTTTAAATAAATCTACTAAAATTGCGCGGCCTGTAATGTCATGCAATTCGGCCACTTTTATAAAATCTTTGCTAATATCATATTTTAATAATCTTTCGTCGGTAAAATCACTAAAATATTCATCAAGGTCAATATGTTTGGGCACTTTATAGATACGGCCATCACAAACCATTTGCCGCCATTTATAAAATTTAATGTTACCAATACTAATAAAGCGATCACCCTGTTCCAGGTAACTTTGGAAGCTAACATTGCCAATACTTATAAAGGCGGGTACAAATTTGTCGCCTAACGCATCGGGCAAACAGTTAAGTTTACGGCACTCCAAAAAGGTGCCGCACGAAACTATGGTTGCCTGCGCAAACGCTTCGACCTGATCGACGCCACGAAACACCCCAAAATGATCTTCTACATCTCTTGCCGTTGGCGAGTAGCTGGCAACTATGCCTATGTTTGGCGAATGCCAGTGGTACTTGTCTACAAGGCGTTTTGTGGGGCCATGCAGCAATAACTGCGACGGATCGGTTCCAACAAGGGTGCCACTTTGTACTTTATTTAGATAATTTTCTCTTTCTTCAGGTGTCATATTAAACCGCCGTTGATATGGATATTGGTTCCGTTAATATAAGAAGCCTTATCCGACAAT